>JAEURX010000075.1 GCA_016788885.1 Nitrospira sp.
GCCCGGCCGCTCCTCCCCCCTTTATTCTTGACACGGCTTCTTCGGGCAGCTAATATTCCGGCACTCTTAAGGCTTTTAACGTCTATATACTCGACCACCATACTTTCACATTCTTTCAAAGGAGTAGGGGTCTGAAACTCGTGATCGGCAGCGTCGCGACCCTTGCAGGTGTTTTGTTTCTCTGTTCGATGGCCTCCGCCAATCCGGCGCTGTTGCCGAAGCACGAAGGTTATCCGATGAAGAATGACGGCAGCCCGGTGAACGGACAGCCGACCGCCAATGATCCCGGTCAAAAGGATGCGCGTGGCGAATCCACCTTGCTGAAGTCCTTCGAGTCCACCAAGCATGCTCAGCAGAATCTGACCAAGACGGACAATGCGCGGATCACCGAAGGCCACGGGGCAGGTCGCTTGCCGAACGTGCAAGGTCCGCAGATCAAGATCGAACCGCCCGTCACCTCCGCGACCAAGATCACCGGCGAGCGCAAGATCGACTAGTTCTCGATTCCGAGACTCCGTTTTACCAAGGGGAAGCCGTACACCGGCTTCCCCTTTTTATTTCTTGGAGACTGAAAGTCTGGTGGCGTTGCGGCGAGGCTTCGCTGTTTCAGTCGTGAGACGAAACCGCCAAGGCTTGTGAGCCCACTCCCCGGCATAATCCACACCGATACGCGGATGGGTGGCCAACAGTCCTGTTGGCACGACCTCGTCGCGATCCTCAAACCAGAGGGACTCGCCAAGCGTCAGATCGCAACGATTTAAGCGGCGGTCGATATCGAACGCACGGGTCAGCCGCCCAGGGCCATCGATTAACCGTCCCTCGCATTCCACGGCTCGTAGAAGAATCGCTGCCGGAAACCCTTCCTGCTCCGTCACCACGTTCAACATTTCATACATGCCATAGCACAGATACACATAGGCATGTCCAGGAGGACCGAACAGCACATCCGTCCTCGCCGTCCTCCCCTTCGAGGCATGACAAGCCTTATCCTCTTGCCCAATATACGCCTCGACCTCGATGATGCGTCCGGCGATGAGTCGGCCGCTCTGTTCCCGCACAAGATATTTCCCGACCAGCGAACGGGCCACCTCGAGGGTGGGACGATCAAAATATTCACGAGGAAGGATCATGGCCGTTTTAACCTAAGGTAACCGGACAACTCCAAATGTACATGGCGACCATCAATAGGTTCAATCAATGGAGGCACCGCCGCAGCCGATGGCAGCACCGGAGGCGTAGCCCTTTGGCTACGTTGAGGATGATGCCGAGGTGAGAACGAAGCTGGCGGTCATTTTCAGCAGCCTGTCAGAAGTACCAGGCGAGGCCGGCCATCACAAACCGCGGACTCCCCGGCACGAAATGCGTGTCGGCCACACCGGCCGCTTCGTTTCGCAGGCGCGAATCGAAAAAGAATGTCGCCTGTTCCCATTTCGTATTGAACAGATTCTGTACAAAGAGAAACGCTTCCAACCGTCCGTGCGGTAGTGTCACCGGAAGCTGGTACCGCTCCGACAAGTCGAATGTAGTCCAGGATGGCGCCTTCGCACTGCGATCTTCGACCAGGGGCCGGACGCCGAGATATGTCGCCTGGATCTGCGAGGTCAGCCCTTCGGGCCAGCGCAACAGCAAGGCTCCATAGGCCGTCACTTCGGGGGCCAGCGGAATCGCATCCCCGTTCGTGAATTCCGCCTTGGTCCACGTCACGCTGCCGTTGAAATACAGCGGCCCCCAGAGCTGCCCACGCGCGGAAACTTCCACCCCGCGTCTGCGTGACGCGCCACGTATTTCCGTCGTCCCCTCGTCTCCCACAAAGACGAGTTCCTGCTTTAAGTCCAACGCCCACAAGGTCGCGATCAATTCGACTCCATCTGAACCCCAGGGCTTCGACCGGATCCCGACTTCATAGTTCCTCGCCCGCGCCAAGGGTGACGCGACCTGAACCACAGCGGAGCGGGCGTCGTTGCTATGATAGCCCTCGCCGTAGTTGGCAAAGAATTCCGTCTTGAACCAGGGCCCCAGGATGACGTTCATCTTCGGCAGCACGAGCCCCGAGCTGGTATTGCTGGCTGGTTGATCCGTGCAGGTCGCACAGCGGTTTCGCACGTCGAAGGTAAACAGCTCCGTGCGGACACCTCCGGCCAGTCGCAGCCATGGAGTCGGCTGCAGTTCCAATTTGAGGAAGGGTGCATACGAGGCTTCGTCAATGTTGCTGTCCACGGTCGTCCCCAGCGGGGCCCGCTTCACTTGCGGCCCCAAGCGCGCATGGATAGCGTCGATCCTCGCCTGTACCCCAACCGTTGCCACGGCATCCATGTCGAAGAAATGGCCGCTGTGACGGTAGCCCAGGTCGCCGCCATAGACGATGCGCCGGTCCGACTGCTGAAACCCGTCGCCGTTGACCGGATCAGTGAGAAAGAACGTGAAATTGGTGAACAGATCGAACCGGTAGTACTGGGCATAGGCATTGGCGAAGAAGCGGCCACCCGACGGCAGGTCGTAGTGGTAGTTGATTCGTCCGGTGCTGCGGAGCGTCTTCCCTCCCTCACTCGGATCGATGGACCCGAACCGGTCGAGCGATGCATCGTGCACGGCCCGCAATGGAATCTCGCCGGAGCCGTTCCACTGCGACTTCTGAAACGTGCCGGTGATGACCAACTCATCACGCCCGAGCGGGTTCATCGTCGCCTTGCCCAACAGGTTCCCCCGGACATACCGGTTGTCGCTCTGAAACGGCCCATCGGTGTAGTAGCCCTCAGCCGCGAAGAGTGTTCGCACCGTCTCCTTGGTCGGCGAGAACATCAGGAGATGGCGCTGGGTGTTGAACTGCCCCCCGGCAGACTGGACGAGGCCTTCTTTCACCACTTCCCGCGTGCGAAAGTTGACCGCGCCCGCCGTGGCGAAGTCGCCGTACTCCGGCAGGTAGGCGCCTTTGTAGACATCCACGCCTTCGATGGTTTCGGGAATGATGAAATTGAGGTCGGTATAGCCCTGCCCGTGGGCATGGCTGCGAAAATTGATCGGCATCCCATCGGCAAAGAATGCGACGTCGGTTCCGTGGTCGGCGTCGAATCCACGTAGGAAATACTGGTCGGCCTTTCCGGCTCCGCCCGAATGCTCCACTGCGACAAAGCCGGGGATCAGCCGCAACACTTGGGCCGGTCGCCCTTGCGGCTGCATCAGATACTCGTTGTCGGGAATGAATTGCTGGGAAGATGCCGCTACAGGCCGATCGGCAACAACCTCGATCTCCGACACCTCAAGCTCCAACGCGTCCGGGTCGTGGGCGCCAAGCGGCGCCGTCCAAAGGACAATCCCGAGCGCGACGATGAGGGAGTGAAGCGCACCCGTCACCGGCGGCTCACCGCAGGCCTTTGCCGGTCGTCGTCATCGTCAGTTTGCCGTGCTTGACGCCTTTGACGCTGAGCAACGCGTCGGCGACTTTGCGGATGGCGGCGCCCTTGCCCCGCGCCACGAGCACCTCAAGGCAATGGTCATGGTCCAGGTGCACATGCATCCCGGCCATGATGTGGCCTTGAAACTCATGCTGAATGTGGGTCAGCTTTCTGGCGAGATCCGGCACGTGGTGGTCATAGACGAAGGTAATCGTCGCCACCGTGTCCTTATTCTCGTTCCACTCCTGACCAACCAAGCTGTCACGAATGAGGTCGCGAATGGCCTCGGAACGATTTGTGTATGATCGCCGCTCGATCAGACGATCGAATTCGGCCAGTAAGTCTTGATCTAGGGACACACCAAATCGTGCCAGCTTCGTCATGAGGCCTCTGCAAGTAGCATGTTTTTTATTTTCGTGGCACGGAGAGTACAAGAGCCGACAGAACGGCGTCAACCCGGAGCTGACGTGTGGAGCACGCCTTCATGTGGAAACGGCGTGGAGGAAGAGCACGGGAGGCGTTATGCAAACAACTGCACGGCCATTGCATCGGCCAGCAGCGACTCACCATCACGATCGATGAGCGTGACGAAGAGGGCGCTCAACTCCGGATCAAACTGTGTTCCGGCATACCGCTCGATTTCCGCCCTGGCATCACTGAGGCTTAACGCGGCTTTGTACGAACAGGCATGAGTCATCACATCGAAGGCATCCACCAGCGCGACAATCCGTCCGGTCAACGGAGTCTGCACGCCCTTCAAGCCATGATAACCTTTCCCATCCCAGCGCTCATGGTGGGTCAAGGCGATTTCTCTCGCCATCATCAGGAGGGGTGATCGGCTGTCTGACAAGATCTTCGAACCGACCTTCGTGTGCATTTTCATCGCTTCCCATTCGGCCGGTTCGTAGACGCCCTCTTTTAAGATAATTGCATCGCGCACACCGATCCGTCCCACATCGTGCAACGGGGCGGTTTTCTTGATCAACTCCACCTGATCTGCCGGCAGCCCCTTCATCTCCGCCAATAACATCGCCACCCGCCCGACACGCCACGCGTGGGCCCCGGTCGGGTCATAGCGATACTCGGACGCCAGCACCAAACGATTCAACAAGTCCAGCTGCGTCTGTTCAACGACTTTGGTGCGCAACCGGACTTGCGCCTCCAGATGTTCATTGTGCATCCGAATCTGTTGATGCAGACGCCGAGTCTCCAGATGATTCTTGATCCGCAGGACCACTTCCATGGCATCCACCGGCTTGTTCAGAAAATCGTTGGCGCCTTCGGCCAGCGCCTTGTGTTTGGTGGGCGCATCCAGCTCGCCGGTTACGATGAGAATCGGCACATAGTCCCCGGCTGGAATCACTTGTCTCAGCTGCCGCATCACCTCGAATCCATCCATGTGCGGCATGCGCATATCGAGCGCCACGAGATCCGGCTTGACCTCCTGAAACAGCGGCACGGCCTGACGAGGGTCATTCGTCACCGTAACCCGACTGAAGCCCGCCTGCTTCAGGAAGGCCTCCATCAATTTCGTGCAATGGGCTTCGTCGTCGACCAATAGAAGCTTGATGGTGCTCAGATCAAGGTCCTGCATCTCGCTCGCGCGCTCCTTCTCCAGTGTAATGTGTTTCTCTGAGCCTACCATCCTCAGGCCGCATCACCAATTTCTTTTCGGCTCTCCGCATGCCGCACACCGGAAAAGGTGAGGGTTGACAGTGTGTGCTGAAGCGCGGCCATAGTCAGCGGCTTGCACAGCTCGGCATCGACGGCCGACGAAGCGATCTCCTTCTGGTCAATCTCGTCGCCGCCGGTCAGCAGCACCACCGGCGTCTCCGGAGACACCTGCTTGATCACTTCAGCCAGCTGCCGCCCCGTCATGTGCGGCATACCGTGATCGGTCACGACAAGATGTACCCGCTCGGGGTTGAACCGCTTGATGGCGTCGGCCGCGCTGGTGACCACCTCCACCTGATGGCCGGCCACCCGCAGATATTCTCCGGTGACACGGCCGACCAGCGGATCGTCGTCAACCACCAAAATCTGAAGATGCACACCGTCCAGACTGTGACCGTCCTGCTTGCTGCCCGCATCCTGTTCAGCTTGAATCGGCAACCGAATGCTGAACGTCGTTCCCATCCCGACGGCGCTGGTAATGTCGATCGTGCCCCGCAACCGTTTGATGATGCCATACACCATCGCCAACCCGAGCCCGGACCCCTTTTCGCCCTTGGTGGAGAAAAACGGTTCGAGACAACGCTGGCGCACGTCTTCGGTCATACCTGTGCCGGTATCGGCAACTTCCAGACGAACGTACTCGCCGTCCGCCTTCGTCCGCAGCGTGATCGAGCCACTCTTCGGCATGGCATCGACGGCGTTGAACACCAGATTGGTCAACACTTCGCGCAACTCCGATTCGTGCCCGGCCACCGGAGGCACCGAGTCCAATTCCGTCTTGATCTCGATGGCCACTCCATTCGCCAAGGCCTGATCCTTCCATTTCGGCTGGCTGAGCTTCACACTCTGCTCGACCAGTCGATTCAGATCCACAATGCCGGCCAGGTCCGCGTCGAGGCGAGGCCGGTAGAACTCGCGCAGGCGGCTGACGACCTTCGCCGCATCCTTGGCCGCCATGTTGATGGTCTGCAGATATTCCTTCAGTTGGGCCGGATCGGCTGACATCTGCGGCGCAATGAGCAGGAGTTCGCTGAAGCCCATAATGGGGGAGAGGGTATTATTGAAATCGTGCGCAATGCCGCTCGCCATTTGACCTAAGGCGCGGAGGCGTTCCTGCTGCACCATCTGTTGCTGTGCGGTCTGCAGGTCGGTCAGGGCTTGCTCCAGCTTGGCATGGTTCTCACGCAACGAAGTTTCCGCTCGCTTCCGATCCGCCAAATCCGACGCATTACTCAGGGCCACCGCGACCTGATCGGCCAATTGGCGCAATCGCTCTCTCTCCTCTGCATCCATCTCCGGCGTGCTCCGGTAACTCATTGCAATGGCGCCCAGCAGGTCACGCGAGCGGAACAGAGGCAACACCATCAGGGACACGATACCCGGAGCGCACAATTGGGTGAACGCGCCGGCTCCTTCCGTTTCCATCAGCGTTGAGCCGCCTTCGTGGGAGATAAGCATCGCACGCTCCGCCTCACCCACGGACACACCGGTCATCGCCGTCTGGTTATTGTTCGCCGCTGTTCTGGCGTAGAGCCAACCCTGCGTCGGTCCGGCCGAATCCATCAGCAACACGGCAACCCCTTCGCAGGGCGACACCTCGCGCAAGCGTGCCAAGACCGTATCCACGATACGGCTGGGGTCGAGCACGGACAGAACTGAGCGATCGATCTCATGGATGGTGGCTAACTGGGCGAACTGCTGATGCAATCGCCCCGCCATGGAATTAAATGAGACGGCCAACTGCTCGAACTCGTCGCCACTTTCGATTCGAACCGGCTGCGAGAAGTTCCTCGCCGCGACACGCCTGGTGCCCTCGCCGAGTTGTTCCAACGGCACCATGAACTTTCGAATCTGAATCACACTCAGCAGGGCCGCACACGAAAGGGCAATCACGACGACAAGGATAAATCGGGAGCGAAAACTTCCCAAGAGCTCCAGCATTGCATGTTGCGATTCACTCAACACGACCGTCCATGGATCTGTCGAAAAATCAGACCGCAACAACATTTCCCAGGATCCAGAAATGTACGAGTCCTCCCCTTCACGCCACTCAAACAAGGATGGGCGGCCGTGTGCGCCTCTCCTCGCCCACTGCTCTCGCAATTCTTCGGGAAGGGGCTGACTGCAGAACAGCATCACTGTCGGTTTCCCGAACACACAGAAAAACATGTCCTTGGGAGGCGCCAGGCTTCGGCTGAGATCCCATAGATAGCTAGGGTCAATCTCAGCCAAAACCGCCTGATTGGTGAAGTCGAGGAGGCGGGCAAAAAGGAGCCGCCTGACGCCTGCGTCATCGATATTCATCATCAGTGTCTTTTGCTGACGCAGCAGTGCCCATTGCGGTTCGGACAAGGAGGGGATGGAGCGCATCTCGCCGAGAACAAGCTCTGCATCTCCGTCCTCAGAAAGTCGCGCCACGCCGGTAAATCCCGGCGTGTTCGACAGGCGCGCTGGCGACATCACGCCATCGGCGTGACGAGCCGGGATTGTCTGAGCCTGACTACTAATCACCTGCAACCCTGCTTCAAGCAGAAGCAAGCGCTGATAGATAGCCATGCCCATGGCTTTACTTTCTTGCTGCACCCGGCGCTCGGCCTGCTGCGTGAGCTGGCTGGTCACGTCGGTGAGCGACACCACGCTCAACGCGCCGACAGGCAACAGCGCACAGAGGATAAAGAGGAAGAACACGCGGCGGGCGACACGACTGCGAAGGAAGGCATATTCGATCTGCACAGTAGCTTGTTCTCGCTAAAATTCGACCGCTAGCCCGACAAAGCTGCCGTCATTCGCGCGGATGACATCGTCGTGGCTTTTCTTGGCCGTCAGCGGTTCCACACTCTCCCCGTCCTTGCCCATGCTGTACAGGTCGTAATCGGAATTGATGGGATGGAGGAAGCGGTCTTTGCGCGGCTTCCCCTTGCTCGCATTACCCGATCCGTTGCCGGCCGCGTAGGCTTCGTCGGGCAAGATCCACTGCCACGCGCCCTTCTTTCCATTACCTCCGCCGTTGCCATTGCCATTTCCGGTACTGCTTGGCGTGGTGGTCGTAGTTGAGCTCCCGCTTCCACCGCTCCCTCCACCGCCGTTTCCACCGGAGGGGTTTCCGCTTCCACCACCATTGCCTCCGCCACCATTCCCATTTCCGCCGGCCCCGCCGCCATTGCCATTCCCGCCACCGTTGCCAGGCAGGCTCAACGCCGCAATGTTCAAGTACTCATAGGGATTGCCCCAGGGATCGATGATGTCGCCTGCTCCTGCTTCAGCCAGTGTGCCAGGATAGACGTCGTAGGAGGCTTGATACGAATCGACGGCGCGGGAGATGTAGCGGATCTCCGCGATGCAGCGGGCAAGCCTAGCCTTGTCCAAATACCCCAGGTACGTCGGCACGGCCAATCCGGCCAATGCGCCGACAATCACCATCACAATCGCCAACTCGACAATGGTAAATCCCTGCTGACGACGATCGACGGATACGTGATACATGGCGATTCTAGAATCCTGCGAAAAAATGCGATTATTGCGCATACGTTCCTGTGCCGTGTCGTTTTGGCACTAACCCGCAGGATGCGCAAAAAGGCCGTCCAGCAAGGCCGCAGCAAGCGAAGAGGCGAATCGTACTCGTGCCGTACGGTGAGCCTCTGAGTGTCGCGAGAACGCCGCTGGCGGGCTTTTCCCGCACCCTGCTAGAATCCGGCGGCGGTGGGCAGCGGCGAGGGATGCGGCTCAGCCGGTTCCGATTTCGTCTGAAAGGGTTCCATCGCCTGCGCCAGTTGTTCGACGGTGGCGCGTAACCGATCGGCCTCCTGCTCCACCTCGCGCAATGCCCCACGGGCAGCCGCCGCCTTCAGGCGCTCCAATTGCGGAGCCATCTGCGCATGATGCGTCTCGATCTGTCCGATCTTCTCCCGTAACGCGCCGACCATCTCCCCCAGGCACTGGGCTTCGACATGCAAGTAGTCGCTCTTCCTGATCGAGGTGCGCACCGTCAAATCGCCGCTCGCCACGGACTGAAAAATCCTGCGGAAGCGGTAGAGCGGCCCCGCGATGCGATGCGAGAAGAACACCCCATGCACGATGAGCAGGAGCGACACCACCGCCACCACCGGCCAAAACCGGCTGTGCAATAATTCAAATTGATCGGCCACCCGCTGCGCTTCGACCGAAGAAAGCGGAAGGTGGTTAAGTTCCAGCATCAACGGCACGAAGAGCGCCCCTGCCACAGCCGCAATGACCATTACGACATAGCAAAAGCTCAGCCCTAGAAACCGTGGTTGGACCGTATCCCACAAGAAATGCCGTCGAAACCGTGGCCGACTCATGTGGCTGTCGCTCTTTTCGTCCAAATCAGATGATCCTGATTCTTAAACGTGATCCGCCCGCCCCCAGCCGGGTCATAAAAGAAGGCTAGCTGGAATTTGGCCTGTTCGGCATCCTGATACGACACGACGAACAGCGTCTTGTCGCCCTCTCGGCTTTCGTCGATCTTCGTAATCACATAGCCGTCCGCCGCCAGGGCACTCGTGCCGAAACCGATTCGGCTCTGATCGATAAACATATGCTGGTCGACGTAGCCGTCCGTCCGCGTTTCCCACACCCCGACCAGATACGACGGAGCATGATCAGGATCCGGGGCACAGGCCGAACACCACCACACAACCAGCAGACAACCCACGGCTCTCATCGACCTCACGACACACCTCTTCGCCATGAAGTTTCGGAATCACCGACCCAACACGCAGTTAGTATGTCTCACTGGGATAAAAACTCAATTTCTTTACACATTCCTACAAGCGTGAGACCGCAGCCACCGCGGTTGGCAGAACCACCGGGAGAGGTTCACGGGCAGACCGGATCGGCCGGGAACCGACTATTCGCTTTGGATGGGAATGTAGAGCAGGCTGCCCTGCCGGTTAATAAGCAGGAGCGCAAGATCCGTCGAGCGCAGCGGCTCGGCGAGCCGTTGAAACGTGGTGAAGTTGGGGATGGATTGTCGATTGAGCTCCAGAATCACATCACCGGGCTGCAGTCCCGACACTTCCGCCAGGCTACCGTCTTCGATATCCGTCACGACCAAGCCGGTGTTGGCAGGAAGATCCATTTGCCGCGCGAGCGCCGGAGTGATTTCATCAACGATCACGCCGGACAGGGGATGCGCCGTAGGGCCGGCGACCTCGGCCGTTTGGGCCTTTCGCTGCCGCTCGCGCGGCGCTTCCTGCACCGTCAATTCGGCCTGCATCAAGCGGGCATCCCGGAGCAATTCGACCCGGTGTTTGCTGCCGATGGCGGCCGCCGCCATGAGATTCCGCAGGTGGCCGCTGTCCATGACATCGCGCCCGTCGAACCGCACCACCACATCGCCGCGCTTTAAGCCCGCCCGTTCGGCTGATCCTTTGGCTTGCAGATCGGTGATGATTGATCCCTTCACATCCGGCAGGTGAAAAATCTTGGCCAACAACGGCGTCACATCCTGAGTGGAGGCGCCGAGAAATCCGCGCACAACGCGGCCCGTCTTGATGAGGCTCTGCATGGCGGTTCTGGCCATGTTGCTGGGAATCGCGAAGCCGACACCGACGCTGCCGCCGGTGGGACTGGCGATGGCCGTGTTGATCCCGACCAACTCTCCATTCGTGTTTACCAATGCTCCGCCCGAGTTGCCCGGATTGATCGGCGCATCGGTCTGAATGAAATCTTCTACGTCGGCGACCCCCACGTCCGCACGCCCAACCGCACTGACGATGCCGAACGTCACCGTGCGGCTCAAGCCGAGAGGATTTCCGATGGCCAGGACAAAATCACCGACGGCGAGTGCACTGGAATCGCCCCAGGCTGCCGTGGGAAGACCTGTGGCATTGATTTTCACGACGGCCACATCCGTCTTCGGATCGGTGGCGACGACCCGGCCTTTGAATTGCCGCCGATCGGCCAGAATCACTTCGACATCCACCGCATCGGCCACCACGTGATTGTTGGTGATGATGTACCCGTCCGACGAGACAATCACGCCGGACCCCTGCCCATATTGGCGGCGGGGCGGCACATCCTTAAACATCCCGAAGGGCAGACCTTCATCACTGAACGCCTGATCGTGGACCATGACGGTAGACGCAATACTGACGACGGCCGGAAGGACCTTGGCCGCGGTGGCTCGCACCTGGGCCTGCAGATCGCCGCTCGTGCTCACCTTCGACATGCGCGGCGTCGGCAGATCGGCCGCCGACGCAGTCACCTCTAGCCAGCAGCCCAGCAGGGCACCCACGATGCCCAGAGCCAACAGGCCCGCTTGTGATCCCCGTGACGACATGGTGCGAAATATCCTCAAGACGGCAGGCCCCACCCTATCACGCGCTGGGGTGATGCACACGCAGAACTCACAAATCGGTATGCCGGAGGCGGAGCGCGTTGGAGATCACCGAGAGCGAACTACAGGTCATGGCGGCACTGGCAATCATCGGACTGAGCAGGAGACCGAACAACGGATAGAAGAGCCCGGCCGCGACCGGCACACCAATACTATTGTACACAAAGGCAAAGAAGAGGTTCTGGCGGATGTTCCGCATCGTCGCTTTGCTCAAGCGGTAGGCCCGGACGATGCCCCGCAAATCCCCTTTCACGAGGGTGACCCCGGCGTTTTCCATAGCCACATCCGTGCCGGTTCCCATGGCGATGCCAACATCCGCCTGGGCAAGGGCAGGCGCGTCGTTGATTCCGTCTCCGGCCATGGCCACAACCTGACCTTGCCGCTGAAATTCTTGCACGATCCGGCTCTTCTCGTCCGGTTTCACCCCGGCCCTGACCTCGTCCAATGCCAGTTCTTTAGCCACCGCCTGCGCCGTCACGGCATGGTCGCCGGTGACCATCACCAGGCGAATGCCTGCCTGTTTCAACAACCGGAGGGCCTCCGGCGTGGAACTCTTGATCGGATCGGCTACACCCAGGATGCCGATCGCGTGGCCATCGACCGCCACCAGCATCACAGTCTGCCCTGTCTGCCGCATCAATTCGGCATTGGCATCCAATGCGCTGAGCGCACTTTCATCGCCGACGTTCAACTCCCGCAACCAGTCGATGGTGCCCACCGCCACTCGCTTGGTCCCGACGGTCGCCATGACGCCCTTCCCCGTTTTTGAGGCAAACTCGACCACCGGCTCCAACGCGATGCCTCGCGCTTCGGCCCCGCCGACGATCGCATTCGCCACCGGGTGCTCACTTCCCCGTTCGACCGACGCGGCCAATCGCAAGAGGTCCGTCTCCGACCAGGGCGCCATGGCACTCACCACGCGCAGCTTCGGCTTGCCTTCTGTCAACGTGCCGGTTTTATCGAATACCAGCGTGGTGATTTTTTCGATTGTTTCCAGCGCCTCAGCTTTCTTAAACAACACTCCCGCCGAAGCCCCACGCCCGGTTCCCACCATGATCGACATGGGCGTCGCCAGCCCGAGCGCGCAGGGGCAGGCGATGATCAACACGGCCACGGCGTTCAACAGGGCATGGGCCAGACGCGGCTCCGGTCCCAGCCAGGCCCACAGCAACCCGGTGACGAGGGCCACGGCAACAACGATCGGAACAAAATACCCGGCCACCACGTCCGCGGTGCGCTGGATGGGCGCACGACTGCGTTGGGCTTCGGCTACCATCTGAACGATATGGGACAACAGCGTATCCGCTCCCACGCGATCCGCTCGCATGACGACACCGCCGGATCCGTTGATCGTGCCGCCGGTCACCCGCTCTCCGGCAGACTTTTCGACAGGGATGGATTCCCCGGTAATCATGGACTCGTCGATTGAGGTCGAGCCTTCGAGAATCACTCCATCCACCGGCACCCGTTCGCCCGGACGCACCCGCAGCCTGTCGCCGACCTGTACCTGCTCCAGCGGCACATCCTCTTCGCGACCGTCTTCGCGCAACATACGTGCCGTCTTCGGCGCCAAGCCGAGCAATGCCCTGATCGCGCCGGTCGTGCGACTCCTGGCGCGCAGTTCCAACACTTGGCCTAAAAGGACCAAAACCGTGATCACAGCGGCGGCCTCAAAATACACCGGCACCGCACCGCTCTCGAGGTGGAAGGATTGCGGAATCCACGAGGGGAGTAACGTGGCGACGACGCTGTAGAAATAGGCCGTACCGGTCCCGATCGCGATCAGCGTGAACATGTTCGGACTACGGTGGACGATCGACGCCCAGCCACGCTGAAAAAACGGCCATCCGGCCCAGAGCACCACCGGCGTGCTCAACACACACTGTATCCAGGCCGACTGAGTATCCGACAGCACATGGTGCATCGGATTGCCGGGGATCATGTGCGACATGGCCAGCACGAATACGATTGCTGCCGGAACGAGTCCCACCCAGAACCGCCGAGCCATATCGACCAGTTCCGGATTCAGTTCTTCCTCAACAGTGACCGTCCGTGATTCCAGCGCCATTCCGCACTTCGGGCAGGATCCCGGCTCCGCCTGCACGATCTCCGGGTGCATTGGGCAGACATATTCAGTCTTGGTCGGCAGCGGTTGTACGGAATCAGGCTCCAAGGCCATGCCGCATTTCGGGCAAGGGACCGGCTTCTCCTCCAACACTTCCGGGCACATGGGGCAGACATACTTCGTTCCGGGAGGTGCCGGAATTGCCGACATCGCTTCTTTGGCGGCACCCGGAGCCAGATAGCGTGCGGGATCGGCGCGAAATTTGGTGAGACAACCCTGACAGCAGAAGAAATAGGTCGTGCCTTGATACGCGAAGGATCCGGCTGCCGTCTGTGGATCCACCGTCATCCCGCAAACCGGATCGATCGATCCACCCGGCGCCGGAGGGGGTGGTTCCGACGCCATCATGGGAAGCGCTTTCCCTCCGAATTGGCGCGGCGGACTCAAAGGCGCTGCGGTTGGAGAAAGGTACCGAGCCGGATCGGCGCGGAACTTTTCGAGGCACCCCTGGCAGCAGAAATAATAGGTCTTCTGTGCATGGACGTGAGAGCCGGCCGCCGTGGCAGGCTGGACCATCATGCCGCAAACCGGATCCCGCTCGCCGCCCGTGACCGGCTCTTGAGCAGGCATCGGCTGCATCATCGGCAGCGAGCGGCGACCAGACTGTTGAGCGGCGGCGCCGGCGGGGACAGCCTTTTTTACGTACTGCGTCGGCGCGGCGCGAAACCGGTCGAGGCAGGAGAGGCTGCAGAAGTAATAAATCTCGCCCTCGTGGTCCGCATGCCCCGCCGCCCGGTCCGGCTCAACCGTCATGCCGCAGACTGGATCAATCGCCATGATCCCGCACCTCGTATCTCGTCGTTCGTATCACGGTCCGGTCAGGGACGCTTCACGAGAGACGACTCCTATTTCTTGCCGTCGCCGTCCAGAATGCTTTGGATAATAACCTTCAAATTCTCGGGGTCAATCTGCTCGACCTTGATGTTGCCGTCGAGCAAGACGGTCGGGGTCTGCTGGATCTTGATGCGATCGCCCCATTTCCGTCCGTCTTCGAACGCCTTGGCCGGTTTGGCACTGGCCAGTCCTTCTTCGAATGCCGCCGGGTTCAGGCCGACCTCGCGGATCAAGACTTCGCGAATCGCCTTGTCGATGATGCCGATCTTGTCCTTGTGGATGGTTCGGAAGAGCGCGCGCTTCATTTCGTTGCCCTTCCCCATGGTCTTCGCCTGCTCATACATATCGAACGCCGTCGGCAACTTGCCGGGAATGACAGGATACCCCACCATGACCGCTTCGATTTTGTTTCCGAATTCCTTCTCGAGAATCATCAGCCCTTCACCGTCGAATCGGTGGCAATGCGGACAATAGAAATCGGCGAACTCCACGAGTTGGACTTTTCCCGGCTTGTGGGTCGATTTTTCGTCGCTCAACACCTGAAAGTTGCCCTTCAATTCCGGCTTCGCCGCCTGGGCGATGCCCGTCAATCCGAACAACGCCATCGCCACCAGCCCCATAAACAGACCACCATGCCATACACGACGCTTCGCCATACGCTGCACTCCTTTTTCAGACATGAACCGGTATCCCATAGACTATTCGGCATTATAAACAATGCCCGCGCTCTTATGCGTCTGATATAATGCCAATGATGCGGGACAAACTTCTACAGGCGCTCGGGATTTTCTCGATCGCCGTGATCCTGACAGCCTGCGCGACTTCCGCCGACCAGCGCGAGACAGAAGACAGCGCTGCCTCGACGCCCCAATTTTCACAAATCAAAGCCACACCGGACTCGTTCAAGGGACAGGCCCTGGTGCTGGGTGGGCAAGTCCTCTCGGCCCGGCGTCTGAAAGACGGCACGCGCCTGGAAGTGCTTCAGTTGCCGCTGAACAGCGCCCAGCAGCCGGCCCTGGACCTGATGAAATCTCAAGGCCGGTTCGTGGCGATTCAACGTGAATTCCTGGACCCGGCCACCGTACCTCCTGGCACATTCCTTACAATCACCGGCGAACTTACCGGCTCGATGACCCTGCCGTTGGACGAAACCGACTACGTCTACCCGCTGATTGAGATCAAGAGTTTCCGCACCTGGCTTCCCTCACAAGACTCGGATCAGTTCCGTTACCGCCCCTATTCCTATTACAGCCCATTCTGGCAGCCCTACTGGGGACCGTATGGGCGGTTTCCCTACTATTGGTAACGTTCCGGTCCCTGGCCATCGACCGACGGCCGCGCCCCTTGCGACCCACACCGACGCCTCAGCGCCCTGGTGCCAGACAAGCCCCACAATGCTTTCGTTCAGAACGACAACGCCCCGTCCATCCGAACGGATGAACGGGGCGTTATTCCCACCGAGTGGCTTCGGTAGTTACTTAATCATGATCAACTGGCCGCCGGGCTGCTTCGGGTTCAACTGATCCCGATAGGTCAGCGTGTTGCCCTGCGTAGCGTTGAACAGGTCGCTGGTCGGGATACCGATATACTTGGTCTCTCCCGCCTTGAGCACCACTTCCGCCTTCAGCACAAACGGGGAAGCTGCGTTAATCGGGTCCGTCATCTGGAAACCACGGTCCGTGGAGGTGTTATTCGTCACCTTTAGCAGGACCGGACGGCCGGGACGGATTTTGAAGTCGATGACGGTCGTCGGTGGATACCAGGCCTTCAGGCCGCCCACTTCAACCGCATACAACTCCGCGTCCACTTCCAATTCCTTGAACGGCTGCCCCACCACGGAACCGGTCTGGAGGTCACCCACCTCAACGCCACCGGCCTGCAATGCCCAAGCTCCCGTTGCACTCGACAACAGACTCAACGCACCCAGAAACAAGATTGCACTCCGACTCAACATACACAACCTCCTGTCAGGTTAAAGGGATGAAGACGAACGATGCTCCGGCGCCAGACACGGAGGAAGACCCTGGCCTTCCAGCACCTGACCGCCGATGATGTGACCATCCATGATGAGAAATAACACTTTCATACGCTTGGTATTATCCAAAAATTTGCCGCTGGCCACCGCCAGCACTTCATGCGACCCGTCAGGCTGCGGGTGATCGGCTTCGATCCTCACGTAGTACGAATCGAATCCCTCAAACTCCCGATTGAACGCCTGCGCCCGTAACAACCACTCAAGCGCCTCGTCCGCCGCCCACCCTGCCGTTCCACCGATCAGCACCAGTCCCTGCAGCAGGGCGATGAAGAGTGTCCGCATGGAGCTACCTCCCTAGGGTCAGGAGTTATAGCCCCGGCAAGCCCGGCCGTCTACAGACGCCCGCTCATGGATGCCCACGGATGCTACACGATCGACTAGGCTGAAGTCGACAAGAAGAAGCGTGCTCGGGACCGATCCGACCGGGGACCTCTCACGTGAGATTGAGCAGCAGCACGGGGGCGAGAGCGCGCAGGGCGAGGGCCTCAGGGGGAGGGCCGACTGGTCCCGGCGCTCCCCCTCGACATCGCCTAGGGTTTATTTCTTTCCTTTTCCCTTGTTGCTCGACGCTTGCTCCGCATGCGCCAGGGACTCCTCGGCATGCTTGACGGCTTCCTTGGCATGCTCCAGAGCTTCCTTCGCATGGGGATCGTTGCTGGCCTTGACCGATTCCTCCAGGTGCTTGATCGCTTCCTTCTCGTGCTCCACACCCTCTTTAGCGTGCTTGATGGTTTCCTTCACATGCCCGCCGTCGGCTAATGCATACCCCATCGGCGCAGCAACCACAAGCGTAGAAAGCGACAGTACCACCACTCCAACGCGTAGACGAGTCATCATCATTCCTCCCCAGTAATTAGTGGCCCGACGGATTTCGTGGGGCGCATTGTACAACATTCGGCACAGATTGTTGAGTGACTGCCAGACCGGATTCGGTGGCGGGAAGACTGAAAGGATGGTGGGAGAGGGAAGCGTATGGGCGTACGCTTCCCTCATCGGGGCTCACTGCGTGGTCAGCGCAGTCCAACCGTCGAGCCCCGTCCACCGATCATCAGCTATGGGCCGCGGGCAACCAGGGCAATCGGCAAATTCCACAACGGCCTGGTTCCGTCGTCGCGGGGGAGCCGGTCGAATCCCAGCTCGCATAGATCCATGACTCCCTCTGCCCGCATCCCCGACTGCTCATGCTCACACCGGCACACTTTTCCATCACAAACAACGACGGACGCGATCCCTGTCCCGGCACACCGGACGGCAGGGATTCCACCACGAAGACCGTCCCCACCGGGAAAGACTCGGAATCGGTCGTCAGCAAGGCCTTTGGGCACACGTAGAACCGCAGCTGCTGCGCACCCTCCCGCGACTCGACAACCGACGCCAGGCTCGGCCAGGCTCGATACCCGAAAGGAATCAACAGCCCGGCGGCCGGAGGAGCCGGCGACCACCCTTGGCTGATGTCCAGCGCCAGCGCTAACAACCGCACCACCGCCACATTCAGTCCCGCCTCGTCGAGCGGCATCCCGACGATGTCCATTCGAGAGGGCACTGTCACTGCATGACTCACCGGCATGACACACCTTCCTTTCTGATCATCTCGACGGTTACCGCCGGATTTCACCGACCATCGGGCCCTGGCGACGCCCTGCCCCGTGCTTGACCGCTTCGGACTGCATTCGTGCGCGAATCGACGCAGCCCGCGCCGCGAATAACCCCGCTTCCACCGGCTGCCCCAAGAGATCGAGCACCCGTGCATACCGGTCCGCCAACAACCCGACGGTGGGATGATGTAACCCAAGTTGTTGCTGCTGAATGACCAGCGCCCGCTGGTAGAGGAGCTGCGCCTGCATCCACAGCCCCTGCTCGTCCGCGAGAAACGCCATGTTGCCGGTGATCGTGCCGGTCAAGGAGGCCTGCGGACCGGACACTCGTTCGGCAATCTCGAGGGCCTCGCCGAACAAACGTTGCGCATCGGCATACAACCCTTCGGCCTGATAGAGACACGCGGCGTTGTTCAATCCCATCGCTACGGCGGGATGCTCGCTGCCGAAGCGCAGCCGGCGCACTTGCAAGGCTCGTTCATAAAATGGTTCCGCCCACACATACAGCCCGCGCCCCTTGTACAAGGCGGCCAGGTTATTGAGCACCGGCCCCAGTTCGACATGCTCAGGCCCGTGCGCCTGCTCCATCAGCGTGAGCGCGAGCTGGTAGGACGATTCGGCGGCCGTCTCCCGCCCTTGCTTGCGATAGAGCTCCGCCAGGTTGTTCAGGCTGACCGCGACGTCGGGATGCGCCGCGCCCAGCGTCTTGCGTTCAATCGCCAACACCCGCTCGTACAGAGGTTCCGCCGCGGTCCAATCGCCCTTGGCATGGGCGATTTCAGCCAGATTGTTCAACGCCGCGGCCACATCCTCGTGCTCGGAGCCCAAGCGCGCTTCCCAAATGCCGAGTGCCCGCGCATAGAGTGATTCCGCCTCCGTCAGCCGCCCCTGGTCGTGATACAGCAACCCCAGATGATTCGCGGCCAACGCCACTCGAGCGTCATCGGCCCGCCCCTGCTCGGCCTCCCACAATGCCTGCGTCAGAAGGGTCTCGGCCTCGGCGTAGTGTGCCGCGTCCCTAGCCTGTACCCCCGCCTCGAAGCGCTGCCTCCACGCATCCGGTTCCGCGGCGTCGAGCCCGTTCATGCCTCCGAACAGGGTCCACGCAAGCAGGCTGACAAGTCCCAGGCGACACCACCGCTGCTTCATCCGATTGCCCATGATGGTCGATTCCCTCCCTACGCTCGCTCGACTCCGATTCATCTCGTCACGTGTTTCTGATTCGGTACCCGCGGCCACCACCCCGAGGGGCCGGGGTGAAGGGGGAGGCCGTCCCTTTCACCCCGGGGAGACAGATCCTGAAGAAGGGTGCACAACCTCAGGATCCGAGGGAACCGATACAAGACCGGAGAAGGTGGGGAGCGGCCAACCACCGCCCCCCGACGGGTGTCCTGCGAGGAGGTAGGTCAAGACCCGCACACAGGCCACGCACGTTCACATCCCACCGGTCGATGCCACGCGCTAGTGCGCCTTCTGGCTTTGCGCGCAAAACTCGTCCACCCGGTGCACATAATCTTTCTGCGCCAGCGGCGCATGACAGGCCCGACATTTCGTGAAATCTTCGGCCAGACGCGTTCCATCCGAGCCATAGGCACCAAACACCCAGTTGCCATTCTTGAGATGGTCCGGCACGTCCTGGCCCCATCCGTCGTTCTTTTCCATGACGAACACTTTCGCCAGACTGCCCTTGATCAATTTCCCCTCTGCGCCCTTCACAAGCATCTCGCCATCGGTCTTGGCCTTGTACAGCTCCATCACCAACCTGGTACCGTTTGGAAATGAACCGGTCGGACAGGCCTTGGTGCCACCGGGACTCACGTAGAGCTCCCGCACCTGTTTCGTATCCTCCCGTTGCACCTCGCTCAAGAACTTCGGCCAACTCACGTAGTCGGCGGGAAGGGCGATCTCGCCGTCCTTGGGGGACGCAGCTATCGCCACGTCTCCAACCAGCCCAGACCACCCGAGACTCACACAGACCGCAACCACGCCTATCGGCTTGATCATGACGCGTCTCCTCTCCGCACGACCGGCACTCCGTTCACATCTCGCGATTGGCCCCGAAGGGCCGGGGTGAAGGGGGAGGCCGTCCCATTCACCCCGGGGAGGCAGATCCTGAAGAAGGGTGCACAACCCCAGGATCCGTCACGATGCACTTACCGTTTGGGCGATCGACGCCCGGTCAACGGCACCACGTTCAGGTGCGGCGCAGATTCCGACGGACGCAGGTCGGTCCGTTGACCATCGACCAGTGCCATCACGGAGCGGCGAAAGACGCGCAAACTGCCGGTCCCGATTTTTGTGGCATCCAGCCGTCCTTCGTCGATCCAGCGATAGATCGTCCACTTGCTTACTTGCAGCAATTGGGCAACATCTTTGACCCGCAAGAGCGGCTGATCCATCACACACCTCTCGAAACCGTGGCGGTGGAGTGGAGCGGTAGTACAACCGCTCCAGCCCCGGCGACAGGAAGGGGCACGAACCTTCAGAGATCACCGGGTCCACCATACTCGATACCTATCAACCACGTGCACTTCCCGCGTGGGGGCCGGCAGCGGAGGTCACAGGGATGGCGCCTGCGCTGCCGGAAGGTTCGAGGTGGAGGGCAGTCCGACCTCGAACGCAGAAGCATCGAGCGAATAGCTCGGGCCAAACGCCCGATGGCAGCGGCTCACGCGGTGAGGTCCCATTCCAGGTTTCGACCCGAACGGCCCCACTCTCAACAATGTTGTGAAGACAACGCGACGCGCGCCCCGCCCGAACTATCCCCTCACGGAGATCGGCGGTGCACGGGCATGCAGGGACGAAGGATCCCCGGAGGTCAGGAGGAGCGGAGAAGAGATCACTGGCTGAGTTTGCGTCACCCAGACCGTCCCCGCATCACCCTGAGAAATCGGGCCGACATCTGATGTCGCCTGACAGGCCCAGGAGCAGAGGCTGGAATGGGTGTCGGTATCGGAGTGCTGATGATGACCGTCCGACGGCGAGGCGTGGGCAAAGGAGCAGCCCGGCGCCACGAGAGCCAACGCCATATACACGCAGACGATTCCGAGTGCGAGGCCAGCGACAGTGGTGTGGGTGGTTCGTCGGTTCATGGTCTGAAAGTTCTCACCTGGCCTATCAAGTACGCCGTTCCGCAGAAGTTGTCTACCGACGGATGCTCATGCTTGCTACACAATGTGAGTCGCGCTCCATTTTCATGGCCGCACCCCGGTCGCGGCCTGAACGATGGGGAATTGTGCACGGCGAGAATGGGCCATCGCCTTCGAACGGCGTTTTTTGGCCCAAAGGTATACACCCGTCACGGAAAGCATCACCACCACCCACCCCAAAAAACAGACGAACATGCGATAGGGCAGACCGAAGACATTGGCCATGTGCAAGGCATAGAGCCAGTTGCTGATGGTGTTGCCCGCATATTGGCCGCGCGGCAGCAGCGCGAGTCGTAGCGCGCCAGTGTCGGCATCGAACCACACTTGCGTGGTGTATCGACGCGGACGGTCGTCGATTTCTCGATCACTCTCCACTTGATACTGATAGACCCCGAATTCCCGATACAACCGCAACCCCACCGGCCGGCGCACCGTCAATCCCGCCTGCGCAACGTGCGCCGCCATCAACCGCTCTCCGACTGCTTGCGCATCCAGCCAATTCAATCTCGGCTGCTCCATCGGAATGGGACGTGGTCGAAATTCCGTCCAGTAAGGGCGATACTCGCAAAGCGCACGGGTGGTCCAGGTGTACACCGTGTCCCACAAGTTCATGTAAACACTCGACCAGGCGAAGATCAGCAGCGCCGCCCACAGCCACAAACCGCCGGCCCGGTGGAGGTCAAAGTTGACGCGATGGGCATTGCCGGGCTTGATGATCCAGGCTCGCTTCCAGCGCGCCCACCAGTTCGCGTCGCCGGACGCCGGCTGCCTATGCGCCTGTGTTTTACGAGGCCGCCGGGCCGGGAAGGTCAGATACAACCCGACAAAACAATCCAGCGTCCACACCAAGGCACAGATTCCCAGAATCCAGACACCCGGCATGTCCAGTGCTAACGCATAGTGCAACGCGTAGACGAAAGACATGAGGCCGGTCCATCCGTTCAGCAGCGAGCCCCACCGAATCCGGTCGAGCACGGCGCCCGTCGCCGGGTCGAGCAGGACATAATCGTAGCCCAGCTCGAACAACTTGCCGGTAGCCGGATCAAGCCGAGGCTCCACCCAGGCGGAGCTCGCGCCGTCGAAGCCCTGCAACGACAACTGCTGGACGCGCAATCGTGGCTCGGCCCTCTCCAGTTTCTCGGCCAGCGCGCCGGCGCCCATCCACACGGCCGGATCGCGCTCCGAATACCAGTGTGGATGGACGAGTCGCTCAAGCTCCGGATAAAACGCCAGCAGACTTCCCGTTAGGCCGACCACAATCAAAAAGCCCGCCATGGCCAATCCGGCCCAACGATGGAGTCGTACCCAGAACGGTCTGGTGAACATACCGGCTCCTTTCTGCAGCGGCCTGCATTTAGAACTCCATTCGAATTGTGCCGAACGCCATGAGGGGCTGTGCGGCAAACAGGCCAAACCGCGGCAACCGCTGGTTGTAGAAGATATCGGTCCCGTCGAAGTACTTCGTATTCGTCAGATTGCGCAGGTTGAGTTGAGCCGTCAGGCGCCGGCCACCAACCATGGCGGTGTAACTCGTCATGGCATCCAGCCTGTAATACGCGGGCAGATTGAACGTGTTTTCCCGATCTCCAGACACCGCGCTGGCCGCCGAGACGCCTCCACCGACCCGCCAGCCCAATCCGCCCTCGCCACCGAAGTGATACACAAGAAAGACTCGCCCACTATGCGACGGCACATTGTCCAGCCGATTACCCTGCAGGCCGCTGTCGTCCCGCGTGACCTTGGTATCGAGATACGCGTACGTCACGATTAGATCCAGTTGCGTGGTCACCGCACCAAGAAGGTCAACTTCGACACCCTGACTGCGCGCTTGGCCGACCGCCCTAGCGTCGGTGGGATCCGGAGTGGTCAGATCCGGTGTCAGGATGTTCTTCTTGATCAAATGAAACAGGGCCACGGTGGCCGAGAATCCCTGGAACAGCTCGGTCTTGGTGCCCACTTCGAACTGCTCACCACTCTCGGGAGGCAGCGCCTCCCCAGTCGCCGAGCGACCGTTGTTGGCACCGAAGGATTTTGAATAGCTCGCGTATGTACTCAACTGCGCGGTCCATTGATACA
This sequence comes from Nitrospira sp., assembly GCA_016788885.1. Taxonomy (NCBI): domain Bacteria; kingdom Pseudomonadati; phylum Nitrospirota; class Nitrospiria; order Nitrospirales; family Nitrospiraceae; genus Nitrospira; species Nitrospira sp. The sequence continues at coordinate 23,239 of JAEURX010000075.1, forward strand.
GGATCCCGGCGCGCGGACTGAACTGCTCGTCCGTTCTCACGAATCGTCCGTGGCGATCGGTGATGGCCTCCTCGCGAGAGACGTCACTGTTGCCCTGCCCGACTTCGGCATGGTCGTATCGTCCTCCGAGCAAGACATGCAACTTGCCAAAGAGGGTGATCTGATCCTGAACATAGACGCCAGCCTGTTTCACGAGAGACGAGGCAAAACTTCGAAACCCAGCCCCGTTTAAGGCCTCGTCATAGGCCGAGGTCGGAACGCTGCCATACACAGGGTTGAAAATATTGATGGGGAAATTCGAAAGGCCCTCCGCATAGCTATAGTCGTAGGCATCATGCAGGTAGTCCACGCCGACCAGGACCTGATGCTTCGCGCCCAGCGCATCAAACTTCCCCTTGAGATCCAGGTTGGTCGCGTAGGTGGTGCTCATGAGCTTCTGGAACTGCGTGGTGCGGTCCAGCACCCCGGTCGCGTCGTCCAGCGCCGTGGCGAAGACGTTCAGCTTTTTCATGCTGCCTTTACTGAACAGAAAGCGGCTGGTGAGCGACCAATTTTGGTTGAACCGGTGGGTCAGGTCGTAACCGAGGTTGAAATTGCCGGTCCAGTCGCGGGGATCGTTGGCTTCCTGGAACGACCGGTGAAGCGCGAGCGGCGCCGGGCGATTGCCGAGAGCCGGAAAGATCGTATCGCTCTGCGCATCGTTCCTCAAATACTGCAGGTCGATGACCAGATCGGTCCGATCGGTCGGCTTGAAGGCTAGGACCGGCGCGAGAAACACCCGCCGCCCGCCCTGAAAATCTCGAAACGAGCCATAGTCCTGATAGGCGCCCGACAATCGGTAGCCGATCGTGCCGGACTGATTCAACGGTCCGGTCGCATCCCAGACCGTTCGATAGTGATCATAGGAGCCGAATTCCTGCTCCAGCTTGTAATATGGTGTCGCGAGGGGACGTTTGGTGACGAGGTTGATCAACCCGCCCGGCTCCGCTCGCCCGAACAGCACGGAGGCCGGCCCTTTCAGCACCTCCACCCGTTCGAGGTTCGCGGTCTCATGAATCCCTGGGTTGGAGCCAAGGCCGCCCGCCAAGGTCAGACCGTTGCGGAAGACATGGAGACTGTTAACCCCCCGCAACTTGTAGACATACCCTTCGACGTCATTGTTGTTGGAGCGCACTCCGCTCACGTTCTGCAAGGCATCCTGCAGTCGATTCACCCGCTGATCCTGCAGGACCTGCTTCGGAACCACCTGCACGGCCATCGGCGTTTCCATCAGCGGAGTATCAGTCTTCGTCGCCGTAAAGGCTGAATCCACGGCATACGACTCGCGCTGTGCGGTCACGATCACAGGCTTGGCTTCGATCACCGGGATGTCTCCCGCCTCCTGAAGCCCCTCGGATCGAGCGACCTCCACCGGCAAAACCGGCAAGGGCAGAGGCGCCGAGGGAGCGGTTGTCTGCGATGGAATCTGTTCGGCTTGCGGAGCAGGATCAACGCGATCTGCCGGCTCGACGATGCCTGCCTGACTTTGCGGCGCTGGCGCCGGTTGGACATGGGGTCCGATGCAGGCAGAGAGCATGGGAAGAAGGACAATGACGGCAGCCGTCACCGAACGGCCTCGACTGATACCGGTGAACTCACGGGGCAGAGACATGACTGAACACAACATCGTGATGCTCCTCGTTGATGCGAATGGGTCTGCGGCCAGAGCGAAGCCAGACTTCGCCCGAACAGCTGTCGGCCTCATATGGGCGAACCGGGGTGTTACGCGAGCATCAGCGCGGGAGGAGCACGGAGACTGTGCAGTGTGGCGGTGATCAGCTTCGGCGGTGGAGGTCGAAGCTTGCGGAGGTGGGGCAAGCGCGTGACGAGACACGCCGGCGGATGGGAACAATCAGAGGCAACGGCTTGAAGCGACGAGGCTTGCGGCGGATCTACCAAAGAGGTCGGATGAGGGCAGACCTCATTGCAATGCTCTTCTTCTGGCGTCGTGACATAGTGTTCGGCGAGATCGACCGGGCTCCAGAGCGGCGGCAGGCCGACCCACCACCAGACCGGTAGGAGCAGGAGAAGCGCGACATACAATGTCCAGGATCGACGGAGGCGAGACATGAGACAGACTCCTGCGCGAGCTTATAACAGAGGCTCGCCAGCCTGCCTACGGACGGGTACTCACGGCTGCTACAGATTGTACAGTATGGGGCCCGAGCAGAACTTAGACCGTCCGTTGTCCGAGTGCGTGGACGATCTCGATGCGGGCCGCCCGTGCGGCGGGCACGAGGCCCCCGATGACTCCCATGCCGGCGGCAAACAATAGTCCTTCGCCAACCATCGCGGGGGTGAGATGAAAGGCAAAGGCCAACTCGGCGCCGGTATCCCAGTTCACGGTCGAAATCGTCACGGAATTGAGCAGGGCCGCACCGGCCACACCCAGCAGTCCCCCGGCCAGGCCCAGTAGAATCGATTCGAGCAGAAAGGCCTGCAAGATGTGGCTGCGCGTAAATCCCAAGGTGCGAAGTGTGCCGATCTCCGTCGTGCGATGCGCGACGGAAGCGGACATGGTCATCGTGGCCCCGAGCATGGCCCCGACGCTGAACACCACGGTCAGGAATAAGCCGGTTACGCGAATCAGTCTCGCCAGCCCCTCGGCCTTGCCTTCGTAATATTCCGGCTCGCGCTTCACGGACACTTTGAACCGGGGATCACGCTCCAGTCGCGCCTTGAATGCGGGCAACACGGTCGGATCGGCCAGCCGCACGGTCATCGACGAGAAGACCGTCCGATGGAAGGTGGCCATCATCTGCTCCGCATCGCCCCAGACCTCGGAATCGAACCCGCTGCCCTCCGACTCGAAGATCCCGACTACCGTCCACTCCCGCCGCCCGAACCGCAGCGTTTCAGAGAGCCGGGCTTCAGGAAACTGCTTGGCCGCCTGGGTGCCTACAATGACCTCCGTCGTGCCCGGCTGCCATAGGCGTCCTTGAACGATATGCACCAGGGGACGCACCGCAACGGCATCGGGCGACGAGCCACGCAATGAGAGGCTGGCCAGGCTTCCGCCTTCCTGTTTGCGCAAAGTGAGTTGCAACGCGATCTCGCGCACCGCCGCGGCCTGATGGTTTGCCAGGGTGACGACCTCCGGCTGCGCCGCCAGCACCCCGGTCTGATCGCGCGACAGGCTGCTTTCGATTTCGGAGAGCGCCCCCTTACTCATCACAATCGCGTTGGCAGGGTCCCCGGTTCTGCCCATCGTCCGCTCCAGGCCGTGCGCCAGCATCAGAATGGCCACGAACACGAACACGACAAGCCCAAGGCCCAGCAGCGTGAGCAGCGTCGTGACGCGGCGCGCCCAGAGATTCCGCAGACTGTACACGCTCCACAACACCGGCCGACCTCGCGACGTTATCCTCTGTGACGCAACCCTTCCAACGTCGTCATACGGCTGAGACGCACGGCGGGCCAGAGGGCGGCCAGCAGGCCGACCAGGACCATTACGCCCAGACACAGCCAGATCGTCTCGGCGGTGATCTCATAGGCGCCTACCGTTTTTCCACCGGCGACCATGACCGCATAGAGCCGCGCCGCCGGGTACAACAATCCCAAACCCGCCAGGGCGCCGCCCAGCGCCACCAGCAGCGACTCCCCCAGGACCAACGCCACCAGGTGGCGCGGCTGGAAGCCCAGGGTCTTCATCACCCCGTATTCCCTCGTTCGCTCGCGCACCGCCATCGCCAGCGCATTGACCAGAACCAGGGCCGCGATGCCATTCATCACGCCGGACAACCAATCCAACGTATCGAGCAACGCGCCCGAGCGCGCGACCCAACCGGCAATATAGGCCTGTTCGCGCTCCGTCCTAGTTTCCGCGAAGGAGTTGGCAAAGGTGGCATCGATGGCGGCGACCACGCTGCGGGGATTCACGCCCGGCGCCGTCGTAGCGACGTACCAGCCCACTTGGTCGGCTCGATCCGGCGCCGCCGTCCTCAGACGCTCGTTGGCAAACTGCCAATGCACATACAGTTCGCCTTCACCCATGATGCCAGGGCTGCTGCTGCGGAAAATGCCGCGCACCGTCAACTCCCAGTTGCCGGGGTGAGACGTACCCTTGAGCGGAATCACGTCACCGACCTTCCAGCCGAATCGGGCGGCAAGTTTCTGTCCGATGAGGCATCCGCCTCGATCCTTGAGAAACGCCAGACGATCCGCTTCATTCAGGATGACTTCCGGGTACGTCTCGAAGAACGTGCTCATCTGCTCCGCAAACGCCCCGAACGATTCCTTCGCATCCCGGTACTCCACGCCAAACACGTTGCCGTAATGCACCACCTGCACGCCAGGGACCACCGCTATGCGCTCTCGATACGACAAGGGCAGTAGCAGTGAATCGGACATGGCATGAACGGTGATCAAGCGATTGTTGGCCGCCGCCCTCACGCCGCTGTGCCATTCATCCAGCGTGAGCCGCAACAACCCGAAGGCCAACACGACCATCGCCAGGCCGCCGACCGTCAGCGCCAAACGCACCGGCCGCCGGACCGTGTTCCGAAGCATCAAGCGGATCAGTGTCATGGCGGCAACTCCAACAGCCCCTTTTCGAGATGCCGGATCATCTGCGCCCGCTCGGCCGCGCGGGGATCGTGCGTGACCATCACGATGGTCTTGCCCAATTCACGGTTCAACCTGGCCAGGAGAGTGAGGATGTCGTCGGCAGATTCGCGATCGAGGTTGCCGGTCGGCTCGTCCGCGAGAATCATGGTCGGATCGCTGACGATGGCGCGCGCCACGCCGACCCGCTGCTCCTGGCCACCGGATAACTGCCGGGGATAGTGATCCATGCGATCACCCAGCCCGACCAGCCGTAGCGCGGTCTTTACATGGTCGGCGCGCTCTCGCCGCGTCAGATGCGTCAGGGCCAGCGGCAATTCCACATTCTCCGCCGCCGTCAGCACCGGAATGAGATTGTAGGTCTGAAACACATACCCGATGTGGCGCGCGCGCCAGCGCGCCATCTCGCCTTCCGACAAGCCGTCCAGCCTAGTTCCGGCCACCACCACCGATCCGCTCGTCGGCCGATCGATCCCGGCCATCACGTTCAGCAACGTACTCTTGCCGGACCCGGACGGTCCCATGATCGCGAGAAAGGTGCCGGCCGGAATGTCGAACGACAAATCCTGCAGGACCGACACCTCGGTGCCGGCACGGCTGTAGCTCTTGGTGACTTTCTGGAGACTGACGACCGGATCAACCATGGGCGAACTCGTTACGAAGCTCGACGGATGACCGACACCGTGCTGCCGGAACGCATGGTTTCGGTCGGCGCGACAATCACTTCATCGGTCTGCGACAAGGGTCCATGCACGGGGACCATCCCAGCCGCGGGGGTCCCGACCTGCACCACCGCTTCCGCCACGATACCCGCACGCACAACGAGCACCACCGACCGCCCCTCGCGCGTCACCACGGCGGTGGACGGCACACCCCAGTCTTCCCCCGGCTCTGTCGGCGTCCCGGGAACAGGACCAAACGTGACCTTGGCGCTCAGTTCAGGCCGCACCCGATCATCCAGGTCACGAAATCGGATGCGCGTGAGCACCGTCCCCTTGGCGCGATCGGCGATCGGCATCACCTGCTGCACTTCGCCCTGATATCGGTACCCCGGCACCGAATCGAGTTGAATCTCCGCCGGCTGGCCGGCCCGCACGCGGTGAATCATTGATTCCGACACCTCCGCATCGACCGTCACGGACAAGGGGTCGACCATGTTCACCACGGACCCTCCGGAACGGACGGTGGCGGTGAACGGCGATACGACCTCGCCGATCTCCGCCAGTTTCTTCACGATGACTCCGTCGAAGGGCGCGTGGATGCTGGTATTGTCAAGTTGAACCGTGGCGTTTTGGCGTTCCGCCTCGGCCGCGGTCACTGCCGCTTCAGCCGATTTCACGGCAGCCGCGGCACGACGCAGGCGGGCCGAGGCCATGTCATACTCCGATTTGGTGACAAACGACTGCTCCAGGAGCGTCCTCACCCGCTCGAAACTCAGCGTCGCCTCTTCGAGTTCCGGTTTGGCGGCACCCAGTTGCGCCCGCGCCACACCCAACCGTGCCAAGGCCTGCCGATAGAGCGCATCCATGTCGTCATGCTCGATACGTGCGATCAGTTGGCCCTCCTTCACGCGATCACCGACGTTGACGCCGAAATAGATCAATCGTCCGGTGCCCTTGGACGCAATCGAGGCCTGCCGCTGCGCGACCACATACCCGGTCGCCGCCAATCCGGCCCCGCTCCCTGACGGCATGCGAATCACCGGAACCACCTCGACCCGTTGATCCGGCTGCAGCCAGGCGCCGCTCCAGGCCAATCCGGCCGCAACCAACAGGACGGCCAGCGTCAGCCAGATCCACCGGCGCCGACCGGCAGGCGAGGGCTCACCGGGAGCGGGACGACGAATCGCCAACCCGTCCAAATCGGCGTCGTGAATGCCGGACTTGCGAGGCTCAGGACGATCGGGTGATTGATGACTAGACACGATACCTCCTCCATGGAACGGCCGCGAGTCGCGCCGCTCCCTGCTAGTGCCATTCGAACTGCCGGAGCGCGAGTTACGACGCCGCCGCCGCGGGCCGCCGCTCTCGCCCACGCCGCCTACGCCACCACATGAGGAACCCGGTGGCATAGATCACCGGACAGGCCAGGCCGCTTGCACACACGAGCAGACGGCCGGGCATCCCGAACGCCTGCCCCGAATGCAGGGGCCATTGCCAATCGAGAAACGTTTCGCCGGCGCTCCGCCTTGTATCGGGGGCCCGCACGTCGAGAATCGCACCACTGTATTGATCCACGCTCACGATCCGTTCCGACCAAAACGTGCTCAATCCCGGCACGCTTTCCCGTCCGACCTGATAGACGCCTGTTGCATCTTCCGGCATGGAGATCGACCTCAGTCGGCCCTCCGGATAGCGAGCCGCCGCCAACGCCACCGCCTGCTCCGGGCTGATCGGATGCCCACCGGCAAGCGGGGTGGAATGAGGGGCCTCCACAGGCCCGCGTGTTGCCGGAGACATAAGCTGTGTCACCCAGACGATGGGATCTGCCCAGTTCATATAGGCACCCGAGAGCAAGATCGCCCCGATCGCAAGACAGAGATAGAGCGCGACCGTCTTATGGAGATCAAACAGGAGACGGAACGGTGTGACCGGTCTCCTGATGACCAACGCCTGCCGCCACTGGCCATTCACAGGCCACCAGACGATCACGCCCGTGATCAACGCGAGAATCAGGAGCCACGCCACAATCGCCGCAAGAGTCACGCCGTTCACACCGGCCAAGAGTTGAAAATGCAGCGAAAAGACGGCATCCATGAAATAGCGGGGGACCCACTCGCCAGCTGCGTAGCTGCGCACCCCTGTCACGCGGGCCTGATAGGGATCGACAAAGATTCGCTGCCAGGCTGTCGAGGGCTGCTCAACATACACGGCCACGACACGTTCACGAGTCGGCGCGCCATACACCTGGGTGATGCGGCTTCCCGGCGCCGCCGCCCGCTCCGCCGCCGCTAAGATCTCACCCACCGGCCGATACTCATCCGGCCCTGGCGCCGGAACCTCTACCGTCAGGAGTGTTGGATTCAGCCACTCGTCGATCTCCTGAAAGAAGACGAGCACGCTACCCGTCACCCCGAAGACCACCAGCAGCGCTCCGACGAATAGCCCCAAATACAAATGCACCTGCACCCACAGAGCGCGCCACGCGCGTCGGCGAGTGCGCCGGGAGGCGTCTGGCATCAACACCGATGCGGATGTGACGGTCTCATGTCCCATGTGACTCATGATCCTGCGCACCACACCTCTGGAAAACGCGCCGCAACCGGTATCATCACCACGGTCTCATCCACGTCGTTCGACCGAACGACGATGCTGAGGACGGGCCATGACCCAATCCATGACACGAGCTCCGATTGAATCGGACCCACATGCGAATGAAGCCCACTGCGTACGGATGAATCGTGTGATCAGGAGAGAGGAACGGGGGGACCGCGGCCGTGGGCCACAATCTCAAACAAGGTACGATAGGACAGTAGCAGCACCACCAGCGGGACAAATTCAGAGACCACGATAGGGAGACGTGGAATTTCTGGAAGAATGAACGCCGTTTCGTCTTGGGTCACGGCGCAGGCCCAGTTCGTGAGCGGACTACCTTCAACCCTGCCATGATGGCAGGGATCCTGGTCTCCCCCGGCATGGAGATGAAAACTCCGGGAAGCCGGCTTTTCAAAATCAACGAAACAAGTGTGGCAGAGAAACCCGGCGACCAGCCGGATGACGATCAGCAGACAGGCGACCGCCAACGCCGCGTGAGGCGCCAGGCTGAATCGATGATGCTGTGAGGCAGAAACCAGCATTGTGGTCACCGGGAACGAGAAACGATCAAAAGACGCTTTACCATACGAAACCATTCCCTATCTTGTCCAGCAACGGTTGCTCACGGATGCTACAGGCGAGCGCACGCTCGGGTACCGGCCCGGCATGGAATCATGCCGGGCCGGTGTGCACTCCAACTTGGTGGGATCAGTAATAGATCGAATAGCCGATCGAGGCCGTGGTCCCACGCCCGGCGAAGTAGAAACTGTTGGTGAAGGAAATCTGGTTAAACGGCGTCGCATATTGTTTGTTCAGCAGATTCTCCACCCCGAACCGGAGCGTGCCCGGTCCTGCTTTGACGGTGCTGATCAGATCGACCAGGAAGTATTCCGTCTGACCGAAGGGATCGGCCGTAGGATCGATCCCGGAGTTGAACGCCGTCAGCGATCGCGAGCGGCTGCCGGAATAGAGCACTTGAACTCGGTTGCGCCATTCCCACTCCGGCACCGTCAGGTGTTCGAGGTAGGCGGTGATCTTCTGCGGCGCAATGGAGAAGCCGTTCAACGGCACCCGGACATCCGGGTTGAAGGCAATGGTCTGATCGCCTTCCACGAAGGTGTAGGTGCCGCCCAGGCGCACCCGTTCGATCGGCTGCACATCAAGTGTGGCTTCCACACCGTAGATGGTTTGCGGCGCACGCCGGAGAGAATTCGTGAACTGGTCAAAGTTCAGACCCAAGGACGACTTCGAAATGTACCCGGACACCGAGGCCTGGACCTTGCTCCATTTTCCCCGCAACCCGAGTTCATAGTTATTCACCCGCTGTGGCTGCAACCGCTGGAGCGAAATGGCGGTACCAGGCGGCACGTTGCCCAACGCGTTGTCGATCGACCCCACCGGCACGCTGAAGCCTTGGCTGAAGTTGAAAAATACATCCAGCGGGTCCAGCAGATGGTACACGAATCCCGCATTGAACACGGTCGTGTCGAAGTCGATCGAACTGGCCGGCAAGAACGTGGTGCTGTCGGTGAAATCGCTGCTGGACACCTTCACACGCTCATGCCGCACGCCGCCGCGCAGGACCAGCGCGGCGAGCGGAGTCCACTCCCCCTGCGCGAACACCGCGGTGCTGTTGAAGACACGCGAGGGAGACGAGGCCACATCGCCGTTCTTGCTGAATACCCGTCCACCGGACCCGTCGAAGACGGACTGATCGTAGAGCGTTGAAGACTGGGCGCCATGTTGGCTGGAGAAGTCCATGCCCCACACGATTTCCGGCTTCCCGTAGAGCGGAATGGGCGTGGTGATGTCGAGCCTGGTTCCCAACACATCGCTTTGGTTATAGCCTTGCAGCACGTCCGTGCCGCCGAACAGACGGCTGTCCAAAGTTGGAAACCGCGTCTGCTGCGTGCGGTAGTACCCTTGCAAGTGCACGCGGCTGTCGAGAAACAGGTGGGGGTGGGTGTAGTCGGCGCTGATTTGCGTGTTCGTCAGCTTGGGTTGGTCGGCCAACGACAAGCCGGGTACGTAGCGCGCAAACGTCCGTGGCAACGCGTCCACATTGGGATCCACCAGATAGTTCGTATCCTGCCAGGACTGCTTGCGGTTGAAGGTCAGTTGAAACCGGTGGTCGCCGAAGGTCGCCCCGAACTTGCTCATGATGTTGTAGTTCTTGGTGTCGGCAAATCCGCCGACCGTATTGGTGCCGGGCATGGTGCGCGAGCCGTTCGCGTCGAACATCCCTCCCTGGTGGTTGAAGCTGCCGACAATGTTGTAGTCGAACCAGTCTTTCTTGCCTTGAAAGCCCTGCACCACGGTCCCGCTGAGCCCGCGCAACACTCTGGTCAACGACCCGCTCCCTTGCACCTCCGTGTAGTAGCTTGGCTTGCCCTCACCCGGCTGCTTGGTAATGATATTGATGAGACCGCCCGTGGCGCCGTTGCCGTAAATCGCAGTCGCCCCGCGGATGATTTCGATGCGTTCGATGGCGCTGGGATCGATATGGGCCAGATCGAGTTCGGTGGTTGGGCTGCTCTGTTGCGGGACGCCGTCGATCAAGATCGCAATCGACCGTCCTCTGATCTTGAGGGACGTGCCGGAGTCCATCGACTGGTCGTTCTGCGACATGCCGGGCACCAGTTTCGTCAGAATCTGCGTGATACTCCGGCTTGGCGAGGCGGCCAGTTGCTGCCGCAATTGCTCTTCCGACACAATGGTCACGGCTTGGTTCACGCTTCCCATGGAGGTGGGCGTGCGGGTGGCCGAGATCAAGACATCCGGAGCATTCACCACCGGAATCTCTTCTGCCGGTTCCCCGGACTGCGGTTCGGCCGCCCATGTCGACAGAATAGGACACAAGACAACGACCCCAAGAGCAACCGCGGTTCGAGTGCTCAGTGTAGATATGAGACGACGCATCTTCATGGCGGCACAACTTCCTTTCATTCCTGGCACAGGCCGTCTGTTCAGGCAGAGACAACGGACGCCGGGCCCGACGCGCTGCCTGCGGCAGAAGGGCGGACAAGACCCGTTCACAGTCCGATCCGGCTCGCCATCAGGCGAATCCACGCATACGGCGCAGGCAGCATTACGCCGAGAGAAGCCAGGTTCGAGACGCTTGGGTGATGATGTTGATGGTGCGTTAACAGGCGCGGGCGGTACGCGGAGGGCTGCGGCCAGTGGCCGAAATCAGCAGGAGACTACGGTAAGAAGCGAACCACACCACCAACGGGACAAACAGCACGACCACGACCGGGAGGCGCGGAATCTCCGGCAGGATGAAGGCGTTGTCATCCTGATTGACCGAACAAGCCCAGTTGACCAGCGGCCTGGCTTCGACCTGCCCGCGGTGACAGGGCTCGCGGTCGCCGCCGCCGTGGAGATGGAAGTTGCGGGTCGCCGGCGTTTCCAGCTCGGTAAAACAGGTCGCGCAGACAATGGCAGCAGCAAGGCGAATGACAATCAGCACGCTGACGAGGGAAACCGCCAGGAGCGGACCCTGTGTCGTCTGTCGAGCCCCATGCATGGAGCGCCATACGCCGTTCATACGCTCTACCCATCGAATTGAAGGCGCTCATACTACGAAACCGACGAGAAATTCGTCTACCGACGATTGCTCACACTTGCTACAGTTCGTGATGTACGGCGAACGAGGGAAGGCCTACAGCGCAAGCCGGGCATCGAGTGCAACCGGCAGCGGCTCGTGAATCGTTGAAAGCGTACGGTGCCTGAGCTAGTGCGCGAGGGTGTTGACGGGAAGGCCGCGGCCGTGAGCCGTGCCGCTACCGGTGCATACACCACATGACCATGCGGACTCCTGGCATGACCTGCCGGGAGCATAGGAGATCATGCCTGCTGCGGCGGGAGCACGCTTCTCGACGACCACGCCCCATCACTCAAGTCGGCGCTCAGCGCTGTCTTCAGATCATCGTGGCTCGTGCGTTAGAACAGGCCCAGCGTCACGCCTCCGTAGATGGCTCGCCCATAGCCTGCGAAGAACAGCGTCTTGTTTGCATCGGGCGTGCTGTCGGCGATCACGCCGCCTGAGCCGACATACCGTTTGTCCGCGATGTTGTCGAGCTGCAGATAAAACTTTGCGAACCTGAACCACGAGGTCGGGCTGAACTCAATCGTCTTGTGCAGATTCGCGTTCAGCAGCCAATAGGCCGGCGCGCCCACGGTATTGTTGTTGTTCAAGAAATAACTGTTCCAATAGGTGGTTTCGAACCAGCCGCCCCAGCCTGAAGGATGATCGTATTCCTGCTTGAGGTTCAGGACATCGCGGGCGACGTTCGGCACAGACTTGCCGTCCCGCAGAATCTGCGTAACCGGGCCTGTCCCGTTCACTCTGAACTGATCGGCAAAGTTGATGTACTGCGCGTCGATATGCGTGTAGGCCCCGGAGAACCGCCAACCTGGCGCGGGCCGCCAGTCATAGCTCGCCTCGACGCCACGGTATTGGGACGAATCGGCGTTGATCGCAAACGAACCGGCCGTGGTCGAGTTGACCTGAGTAATGATCTCGTCCTTGACCAGGACCCAGAATCCGACCAGTTGCACCCCGAAGGTCTTGTGCAGCTTCGAATCCGTGCCGATTTCAAAATTGTAGTTCTTCTGCGGCTTGATCGAAAAATTCGTCCCGGCCAATCCGTCCAAACCGGTCGTTAAATTCGCGAAGCCCGGCACGGAATAGCCGGTCGAAGCCCGCACCCAATGGCGGTGCTGGTCGGTGGGTTTCCAGGACAGCGAGACTTCTGGCGCCCAATTGTAGAAGGTGCGATCCGCGCTGGGCGAAGACCCGAGCGCCCCAGCCGTGTAATTGATGGTCTGCACGCTGATTTGCGACTGCTGGAAGCCGAGACCGGCTGCCACGGTCCACGTGGGTATGAATTCCAATTCTTCCCGCACCCGTCCGCCGATGTTACGAATGGTGCCACGGCTGTTCTGCACCAGCGTGCCGCGCGTCCCCCGAAAGTCGCCGAGATTCTCGAACGTTTGCGATTCCTGTTCCATATTGTTGGCGAAGAACCCCACATAACTCCGGAGCGGCATGTCGCCCAGACGGCCGTCATGCCGGAGATCCGCATAGCCCTTGAAGTTGGGATAGAAGGCATCGTTGATTTGCGTGAAGGTCTGGTTGATGTCCCGGACATCGTAGTCGGCTTCCAACGTGAATACCGTGCTCGCGTCGAGTTGTCGTTCATAGAGCCCGCCGATGACGGTCCGTCGATCCAGGCGCCGCTGGGCCAACCGCAGCGGGTCGTTGCCGAAGCCGGTGCCCCCGGCCTGCCGCGAGTCCGCGTTGAATTGGGTGAGCGTCAACCGCGTCGGCACGTTCGCATTCAACGCATTCGTCACGGCCTTCACATAAAAGTTGTCCTTGTCTCCCAATTTGAACCGGAAATTCAGGTTGACCGTTTGCGTATTGTAATCGCTGTGCCGGAGATAGCCGTCTTCAGAGACCTGGCTGGCGAAGAGGGCGATGTCCACATCGCTGTATTCCCGGCCAAGGGCCACCGCATACTTTTGATAGCCATACGAACCGCCGCTCAAGAAGGTTTCAAGCCCGTTGATATCACCGCCGCGGCGCGTTTTGAAGTGAATCATGCCGCCGAGCGCCGCGTTGTCATACAGCGACGAGGCCGCACCTCGTGTCACTTCCACGCTCTGCATGAACCAGGGGTCGTGCATGTCGAGGCGAGAAAATCCGTCGGATTGCGTTTGGCCGATGCCGTCTTCATAAAATTTCAAATCGCGCACGACGCCGGTAGTCTTGACGCCCGAACCGCGAATCGAGACTCCGAAATCGCGGGGGCCGTTGGCCGAACGCAGGATCACGCCCGGCAGCGACTCCATCGACTCTTTCATCGTGCGCGTCGGCTGCGAATCGGTTTCCGATCGCGGCGTCGCCGAGAACGCCAGCCCCTCCGGATGTTTTTGCACCCGTTTGCTCACGATGCTGATGTCGGCCAATTCATAGACCGGCGACTCCTCAGTCGCTCCCGATTCGACCGGTGGAGCAGCCGCTTCGCGATACCGTTCCGGCCGCTCGTCTTTCGGCAACGACTCGTCGCGCGTGCGGCCGATGTCTTCCAGTTGCTGCAAGAGCTGCTCACGCTCGCGCACATTCTGCTGCAGCCGTTCGCGCAAGACCTGCTCCGACTCCACCGCGCCGGGCCCCGGCGTCTCGCTCTGCGCCCCCGCGTGACCGGCGAATACCCCACATATCAGCAGCATCGTTCCCACTGTCCTCAACTGCGGCCCAATCCCTGGCGTCATCTCATCCACCTTTCCCTGCGGCGGGCAATCCCGGCGCGACTCCTCATGTCCGCACCACCTCCAAACTCACGTGCTGAAAGCCCATTGATCGCACGCGATCCACGATCCCGACGAATCGTTCCAATTTCGTGACCTTATCCGCGCGCACCAGCACCGGTGCTTCGCGACTCCGCTGTTGAAGCACCGCTTCCAATTCCATTTCCCCGAGCGGATGCTCATCGACAAACAAGCCGCCCTCCGCAGTCACGGTGACGATGATCGGTCGATCATGCCGCTCGCTCGCCGAACTCGCCTTCGCAAGATTGACCGGGATCTGCCCCGTGGTGATGAACGTCGCGGTGGTCAGCACAATCACGAGCAGCACCAGCATGATATCGACCAGCGGAATCACATTAATTTGATCGACCTCACGCTCCATGGTAGGCCTTGTACTGCGCGAGCAATTCGCTGACGCGCCGGCGGAGCATGTTATTCATGACCACGCAAGGAATGGCGACCACAAGCCCTGCCGCAGTCGCCTTCAACGCGAGACTCAGGCCGATCATGATCGTCGTGACCGCCATGGCCCCGGACGTGCCCATGGTATGGAAGGTCAACATGATGCCCAACACGGTGCCGAGCAGGCCGATATAGGGTGCGTTGGCCGCCACGGTCCCAATCACGACCAGCCGCTTGGTCAGTGCGATTTCACATTCTTCGATCGACGGATACGCATGCACATCGATCCGCCGGTAACACAACCACCGCTCGATCGCCACGGCCACCGCCCACAGGCTCAAGCCGATCAACAGTCCGATCACGCCGTACTCCACGGCTTCCTTCAGTCCATTCATGTACGGCCCCCCTTCACTGATGCTGTTGCGACCTCATCAACACGCGCCTCGACCGGAACGCCAGGCTCCATAGGCTGCCGCGCGCGCCTCCCCCGGCTCTTCCTCCACCATAAGTACCAGCCGGTAACGAATAACAGCGGACATACGAGGCCGGAGGCGAAGACGATCCAGCGCCCCGCCATCCCGAATACCTGGCCGGAGTGCACCGGCCACTGCCACTGGATGAAATAGTCTCCGGCGGTTCCCCCGTCAGGTGTTTGCACATGCAGGATCTCGCCGCTGTATTGATCCACCACCACACACCGCCGGCTGAGCACCAGACTGACGTTGGGTACCTCTCGCTGGCAGATGGTATAGGCGGCCGTGGGCTTCTTGGCGGGATAGAGCCATTCCACCCGCCCTTCCGGATAGCGACTGATGACTATGTCGAGAGCCTGGCCCAGAGTCAGAGGCGGCCGGCCTCGAGGCGATTCAGATTGAATCGTAAAGCGATCGACCGTGGGGGAGAACAGCCGCACCACGGCATGAAACGGGGCCCGCAGATTGAGATAGACTCCCGAGACAAACAGCGCGAGCAGCACGATCGAAAAATAGACCCCGGCCGTCTTGTGCACATCGAAATTCATCCGGCGCACATGCGCGCCCCGCTTGATCGTCAACGCGGCCATCCACCCGCCGCTCTTGGGCCACCAGAGGTAGAGGCCCGTGAACAAGGAAACGGTCAGCACCATTCCGATGACGGCGACAACCGTATCCCCGAACGGCGGGTCTCCGAATCGCGGCAACAGCAACGCATAGTGCAGTGCAAACACGAAGCCGACGAACGTGCGAGGCACGGCGCCGCCGAGGCCGGCCGGACGGACCAATCGGGACCCGATGACCTCGGCGCTATACGGATTGACGAAGACGTGGTCAAGCTCAAAATCCATCGGTGACTTCGCGTCCGGCCCGGACGGCACCGACACGTTCCATCGATAGGCAATTCCGTCATGCCGGGGGTATTGCCCGTACACGAGTTGCGCTCCCTTCGGCATGGCGCGCCTCGCAGCCGCGGCAATCTCATCCACCGGTCGGTAGGCCGCCGCGCCACCCACCTGCGGTGCCACCCGGATCAGGTCGGAGTTGAGCCACTCGTCGATCTCCAGATGAAACACCAGGATGCTGCCGGTCAGCCCGATCAGGACCAGGAGGGCGCCGACAGAAAACCCCAGGTACAAATGCGCGTTCAGCCACCGCTTCCGTCGCTGTGCCGTCACCGACGATGCCTGTCCCACCGGCCCTATCCTTTCCGATTGTCCAAGCTCAGTACTCCAACCGTAGCGACCCGAACACCGTCATCGGCGCGCCCGGATAGACGCCGTTACGAGGGGCCACGTTCGAATTCAGGTCGGCGTTTTCGTAATACTCGTGATTCAGCAGGTTACGGACCGTCACCTGCGCAATCGCCCGCGTCGGCCCCATCATCCAGCGATAGGCCGCGAAGCCGTCGAGCCGCACATAGCCGGGGAGCGTGAAGGTGTTTTGAATGTCGCCGTGCCGGGAGCCGGAGATGTACGTCCCGAAGCCCACACTCAGTCCCTTGACCGGCCCGCTCAGCTCGGTAAAGTCATACTTCATCCAGAGGCTCCCGCCGTGCAGCGGTACGCCGGGCAACCGCTTGTCCTGCAAGCCCGAATTGTCCTTGGTGACCTTCGTGTCGGTGTAGGCGTAGCTGCCGATCAGGCTGAGGCTCTCCGTCACACGGCCGGTCATGTCGAATTCGACGCCCTGGCTGCGTTGCTCACCCACCACGATCCTCGCCAGCGGGTCGCCGCTCGCGAGATCCGGCGTCACCAGGTTGTTTCTGGTCAAGTGATAGAAGGCCAACGTGGCATTCAAGCGGTGGTCGAACAGGTCGGCCTTGAAGCCGGCTTCCTGCTGTTTGCCGGTCTGCGGAGGGAACGGCTGATTGTTGGAGGAGACGCCGTTATTGGCGCCGAAGGACGTCACGTAGTTGCCGTACGCCGCCAGCCAAGGCGTCAGGTCGTAGAGGAGACCGACGCGCGGGTTAAACCGCGAATCTTTCCTGGTGACCCCGTCCACATTGGCGCTCGCCTGATCGAAGTCCCCGGCCGTGCCTCGCGCCACTTCGGCCCAGTCATATCGACCGCCCACGAGCAGATGCAGCTTCTTCCAGAGAGTAATCTGATCCTGTAGATAGAGCCCATACCATTGCTCATGGAAGACGCTGACGTTTCGACCAGGTCGGTCGGTCGTCGCGCGGGCGGCAGTGAACAGGCTTGGCGCGATGCCGTAGGTCGGATTGAAGATGTCGATCGCGAGAGCCGGATTGCCGGAAGTGAAATTGCCATAGATGCCGTAGTCGGTGGCGGCCCTGGTATAGTCCATCCCGATCAACAACGTATGTTGCGTACCCGCCACCGCAAATTTTCCGGTCAGGTCGAGATTCGTGGCATAGGTCCGCACGTAGCTCGTCTGGCCGAAAATGTTCCGATCCAGCGTCCGCCCATCGGCTCGTAGCGCATTCCCGAACGCAGGCGCCGGATTCGCCCAAATACTTTCCGCATCGATAAAGCTGGCAAGAAAGCGATTCGTCAGCTTCCACGACTCATTGAAGCGATGGTCGAGATTGAAACCGATGTGCGTTTTGTTCGTGAACGACACCGGCGTATTCGGATCGCCGTACGACCGACTGATCGGTACGGGGGCCGGACGATTCCCGATGACCGGAATGCCGCTGTCGGCACGGAAGTCCTGCTTCAAGATCTCCACATCCACAGTCAGCGTGGTCTTGTCCGTCGGCCGCCAGGTCACGCTGGGATTGAAGACCTTGCGATCGATGAAGTTGAACTCTCGGAACGACCCGCTGTTCTGATAGCCCCCCGAAAAGCGGACCGACAGCGACCTGCTGTCGGTGATGGCCCCGCCGACGTCCCACAGGGTGCGGTAGAAATTGTAGGAACCGAATTGTTGTTCCAAGGCGCCGTGAGGGGCGTCCAACGGCCGCTTCGTGTTGACATTGATCATGCCGCCCGGCTCGATGCGTCCGTAGAGAATGGAGGCCGGTCCCTTCAGCACCTCAATGCTTTCGATATTGGCCGTGTCCATTTCAAACGGGAATCCTGACGGGGACGTGGCGAGCAGGCCATTGCGATAGGTTTTCCCGAGATCCGGAAAACCGCGAATGATGAACCGGTTGCCGGACCCGATGGATTGATTCGGGCGGACACCGCTGATGTTCTCCAACGCATCCTTCATGCGCGGCGTCTTTTGATCTTCGATCACTTGCCGCGGTACCACCTGAATGCTGGCCGGTGTCTCATGAATCGGCGTATCGCTCTTCGTCGCTGTAGTGCTGTTCAACACGGTGTAGGACTCCCGCGTCGATGCCACCACCACCGGACGCACCTCCACCACCGGTACATCTTCCTGCCGCGCGGTGTTCTCCGATCCGGCGCCAATCATGGGCGGGACCGAGACAAGTGGCCCCGTCGAAGACGTTGCTGCCTGTGGCGCCTCTTGCGGCTCCGCAACAGGCTCTGCATGCGTCGCTATGGCAGACGCGTCTTGTGTTGCCTGCGGCGCCACATGCGGCCCGATACAACCCGTACACGCAATCATGGCAAACACGACCCAGACCGCCTCCTTGCGCAGAGTCATTCTTTGAGTTGATGAAGAGGGGATCTGAGATTCACACACGAACGACAGCGCTTCCATAACACAGGGTCCTTTCCCTCGTAGTCGATACGTAGCCTGGGCAGAGTCACCCGGCAGGCGATTCGATGACAGGCTGATGTGCTGCAGAGGAGACTACGTCGTGATCAACGAGGGAGGTGCGCGAAGCCCGAGAATCGTTGGATCGAGAACGGCAAAAGACTGAGACCGACCGGCATCGAGCGTAGGCGGCGTGAGCACAACGCGTGTGCGAAACGCCCATTGCCACACAATGGCCATGAGGGCATCACCGGGCGATGAGTCCCCTGATACGATGGCCTGGCGAGGCTCGTCAGCGACAGCCCCAGACACGAAAGGCGGATTGAGGGCGACACGGCTGGAGGCCTGAGCGGAGAGGTCTGTCTGTGCCTCACGCCATGCTTGTCGGGAGTCCCGTTCAGCAACGGTCGCCTCCACCCACCGTTGCGCCAGAAAACAATGCAGACAACTGAGCGCTCCGGTCGGCGTGACCGACAACCAGCCTAAGGCCATTCCGGTCACGAGGAGGAGACCCGCCAAAAGGCGCTGTCTCCGATGAAATCTGTCGCATTCCGACATGGGCGTTATGTAACAGACTGGCCCGCGTGCTGCTACTGACGCCTGCTACCGCATGCAACAGACCACACAGATTATTGTGGAGGAACGCTCGCGAATCATTCGGAGCGCCGGGCATTCTACCGGGCGTACGCGCTCGACGATCACAACCTAGCCATGACGCAGCGTACACTCGTGGGGGGAGAACGTGTGACTTTCAGCCAACGATAGCTCCGGATTCCCGCTGCAATCCAGGAAGGCCATAGATCGTCATTCAGTGGAATGTGTCGTTCGGCCCCAGTCACCGCAAACTGTCATACTGAAAGCACGCAAGCCCAGAACAGGAACACGAAGAAACGCTAAAGGTAAGAATCGGCGCACTCGGGCCGGTGTCCCGGATCGGCATTTGCGTCACGATGCCGTTGATTTCTTCTTGTTGGGGACTTAGGCCGCTTCCGCCACCACATCAGTACGCCGGTCGCATAGATCACCGGGCAGGCCAGGCCGCTGATAAACACCGCAAGACGGCCCGGCAGCCCGAACGCCTGTCCCGAGTGCAGCGGCCATTGCCACGCGAGAAACGTTTCACCGGCCGTGCGTCTCGTATCCGGTGCGCGGACGTCAAGAATCGCACCGCTGTATTGGTCAATGGCGATCCAGCGCTCGGACCAGAACGCGCTCAGGCCCGGCACACGGCGGTAGCTGACGAGGTAGACGCCGATCGGTGTGGATGGGGGAAAGACCCCGTAGAGGTCTTCACCCGGATACCGGCTCGTGGCAATCTCATATGCGTGGACCGGTCCGATCGGCGATCGGCCGGCATCAGCACCGGAAACGAGCCGCCCTGGGGTATCTCGAGTGGCCGGCGAGAACCATTGCGTGACCCGCACGAATGGCTTGTTGAGGTTCATGGACACGCCTGACAGCAGCACGGCGCCTAGCACCAGGCAGGTATACAGCGAGAAAGTCTTGTGCGCGTCAAACAGGAACCGCACCCGATTCGTCGGAAGCCGGATCGCGAAGGCCTGCCGCCACTGGCTGGTCAACGGCCACCAGAGAATGAGCCCCGTGACGATCGAGATAAGCAACAGCAATGCACCAATTGCCACGATGGCCTGACCGATCTCGCCGGACAACAATGTAAAGTGGAACTGAAAGATGGCGTCGATCAGATAGGGTGGTATCACTCGGTGTGTGCGAAAATTTCGCACGTTGGTCACGATGGCTCGATAAGGATCGACAAACACACGGAGTTGGGTTTCATCCGGCTGTTCGAATGAAATGGAAAAGACCCCTTCGGGACTGTGCGGCCCCATGATCGCCAGAATTCGACTGTTCGCCTCGACGACGCGCTCGGCCGCCGCGACGATCTCCACCATCGGCCGGTGGACGACTCTGCCCTCGGACGGAACCGCCACCGTCAACAGATCGGGATTGAGCCAGGCATCGAGCTCATTCATAAACACCAACGCACTGCCGGTCAGACCGACAGCGACCAACAACGCCCCAACCGAGAGGCCGAGATAGAGGTGCAGCCGTAGCCATACGTTGCGCCAAGCACGCGGCGAACAGCCTTGTTTAGTCCCGCCTCTTCCTACTGTCTTCAACGAGGACATTTCGAGTCCTCGTTACAGCGCCCAGTGGATCGAACCGATAAACATTCGCGGCATCCCGACATTGATTGAAAACCGGTCGCCCAACGTTCCGCCATACAGCGTCTCATTGGCGAGGTTGTAGGCGTTGAGCTGAAAACTCAGGCGCGAGTCGAGAATCGGCGGTTGATACCGCACCATCGCATCGATGCGGGTTTGGATCGGCAGGCTGTAGGAGTTCGACGGATCACCCTGCCGCTTGTCTTGCACGAAGACCCCGCTGCCGACCGTGAGGCCGCGGACCCATTCGCTCGGCACTTCATACCGCGCCCAGAGACTGCCGCCGTGGATCGGCACATTCCACAGCCGCCTGCCCTTGTCGGCACCCTCCGTCACCTTGGCATCGGTATAGGCGTAGGTGAGGATCAGGCTCAGGGCCTCCGTCACCTGCCCCGCGACATCCAGTTCGATTCCCTGACTCCGGGCCTCTCCAATGGGAGTAGAAAAAGGTGTCCCCGGCACTGGGACAGCGACATTTTGCTTGCTCAGATGATACACGGCGAGCGTCGAATTCAAGCGGCCGTCAAAGAAGGATGTTTTCACCCCGCCTTCGAACTGCTCGCCGATCTGCGGCTTGAGGATCTTCCCCGATGCGTCGAATACCGAATTGGCGGCCCCGAGCGACTGCACATAATTTCCATACACGGACAACCACTCCCGCGCCTGATAGACAATGCCGGCGCGGGGATTGAACCGTCGATTGTGGGTCGTCTGCAACGCACCAGCGGCGGATGCCAGCGATTGATCTTTGCCGAAGGCCAGTCCAAGCTCGCTGATGGCCCAATCGTACCGCCCACCGCCCATGATATGCAGTTTGTCGAAGAGGGTAATCTGGTCCTGGAGGAATATGCTGTTCCAGGACATCCGTTGGTCGATAAAAAAGTTATAGGGCTGCAGAGATTGATTGACGTTCGTGTATTGGGGAGTGAAGATATTGATCGCTCCGGCATCCGCGCTTATAGAGCGGACTTCCGCGAAGTTCCCGTAGTATTCCCAACCGGCCAACACCCGATGCACCAGACCGACAGTCGTGAACCTCCCCGACACATCGACGGTTCCCATATACGTGTTGTTGACCGCATTGCCCCGATAAAAGAATCGCTGCAAGTCTCCCGTCGTCTCATCCAGACTCGCTCCCGCCGTCTGCGGGTCCCCCACGTTGCGCCGGAAGTAGTTGAAGCGTCCACGGACCTGCCAGTCATCATTGAACGCATGGGTCAGGGTTGCGACCGTATTGTAGACATCCATCCGGATACGATCCGCCGGTTCCCCCAGAAACCGCGACCTTGGTAGAGGCGCGGGTCCATTGCCGAGGGCGACGATACCGTAATCTTCACGGCTCCGCTCACCGGAATACATGAATTCGACATCGAATTGCGTACGCGGCGCGATTTTCCAGGTAACGGTCGGCGCCGCGAACGTCCGCGTGTTGAATCCAAAATCACGATAGGACTCTTTATTTAAATACTCAAAATTGAATCGATACAGCAGCGTCCCGCTCTGGTTCAGTTTGCCGGTGGCATCTGCTAAGGTTTGATAGTGGCCGAATGACCCGACTTGCTGGTTCAGAGAATAATGCGCCACTTCTTGCGGACGCTTCGTGATCAAGTTGATCATACCGCCCGGCTCGATCCGACCATAGAGATTGGCCGCTGCGCCTTTGACCACTTCGACACGCTCGATATTGGCCAGCGAAAGCCGCATCCCAGGAACCCGGAATCCATCCCGATAGGATAGGTACCCGGTGTTAAACCCTCGCAGCATGAACTCTTCTGACAACCCACCAAATGTAAAGCCCGGGTAGACGCCGCTGACATTCTTCACGGTATCCTCGATCTGCACCGCCTGTTGATCCCGAATGACTGCACGCGGGACCACCTGCACAGAGACCGGCGTTTGCATAATCGGCACATTGATGCGATTGGCGGAAGACGTGTTACTTCGCGTATAGCTGGGATCGTTGGGCACATCCTGGTCGCGAAAAGCTGGTAGTGACTTAGTGATAATCTGCACTTCCTGCACGGTCACAGGTTGGACGTCCAATTGGTCGGCAGCGTGGATCGGCGTGTAGCCTACGGCCTGTTCGTCCTGCGAAGACGCTGCCAAACCAGGCATCAGGAGGGTCGTGAGAGACACGAGTACTGCGGCGGTTAGGAGACCTTCCCGCATCCTGCTGGACATTTGTGGCCGCGGACCGGCACCTATTCTGAAAGTGGCATCGATGGAAACGCATTCTTGTCGAATCATGAAGTCCTCTGAATGGGTGAGGCCTCGGGCAGGCCTCGCCGCGTTGTACGCATGATCAAGCAGGACCATGGCAGAGCCGTGCCTCCGGTCTAGACCGACGCGCGCCAATGCATACCAGCTCCCCGTCGGGGCGGAGGACCTGGCGATCCCTCGAAATGTGGCGGAGACGTTCAGCAGGACAGAGGGGGACCGCGGCCACGAGCGGCAATCAGTGGCCGGCTTCCAAACGACAGGACCAGAAGGAATAGCGGCACGAAGAACGAGACGAGGATGGGCAGATGGGGAATGTCCGGCAACGTAAACTCACCGGCATCCTTGCAAGCAGAACAGGCCCAGGCAAGCAACGGAGGGACGCTGTATCGTCCGTGATGGCAGTGGTCGTGGTCTCCCGCACTGTGGATGTGGACGGTGCGAACCGGCGGCACCTCGAGATCAAAAAAACAGATCTCCGAAATGGCGCCGGCCAGCAGGCGGATGCCGATCAACAGGCAGGCTAAAACAATGATCGACGTACAAGCACGACCGCGTCGGCGGTCGACAGAAAAACCTCTGAGGGTCAAGTTCACGAAAGTTCTCTCAATAGGCGTCAGGGGTATCTAGCACACCGCCATAAGACCTGTCTGCCTATCGCTGCACCAGGTGCTACATAATCGCCCGTGGATTTCCGGATGGCCTGCGATCCCACAGACCGTTCAAGAAGAAGCCTCCCTATCCTGAGCTCGATTCCCGGACGATCCCGCACCTTCAGAACCGTCCCATGACGCTCAGCTCGAAGGTCCGTGGGGCTCCGATCAGTACCTGATCCGGATAGAAGTTCGACCCGAAGATCCCATAGGTCTTGTCCAGGAGATTGCGCCCGCGCAGGGTGATCCAGAACTGCTTGTACGGCACCGTCACCCAGGCGTCCGCGGTCATATAACTGTTCAGCCTAATCGTATTTGCCGCATCCACATACCGGTCGCCGACGTACCGCCAGGCTGCGCCGAGATCGAAGGGAATCGGCGTGGGCACGCGGTAGATAGTCCACAGATTCCCGACCGTTTGCGGGACTTCGAACGGACGATTCCCGCTGCGGGAGACGAGCGTCCCGCCGGACACGTCATTGAATTCATCGAATTTCGCCGACAAGAAGGTCACATTCCCCTGCAGCCGCCAGGCATCGGTGACGCGCCATGCCGCGTCCAATTCCACACCTTTGGAAGACTGGCGCCCGACGTTCACGGAGGCGGTCTGGGAAACCTGGGTCAGAATATTCTCACGGACGATATCGAAGTAGGCCGCCATCCACTCCACCCGGTGGTTCAAGAACTGCCCCTTGGCCCCGATCTCCCATTGATGGCCGGTCGCTAGATCAAACTGCTGGTTGCTGCGAAGACTGAAGAGACTGCCACCGACCGGATCGACCGCCGTCGCATATTGTCCATAGAGCGTCACGTGCGGCAACACGTCATAAACCAGACCGGCTCGCCAAGTGGTGGGAGTGAATTGTTGGTCGAACGATTGCGCGGCATTCAACGCCCCACCGGTCGTAAAAAACTCGCGTGTGAGATTGATATAGTCGGTGCGCATGCCCGCCACCACCTTCAGCGACTCCGTCACGCTGAATTGTTCCTCGGCAAACAACGCGGTGGTGAGGATCCTGGCCGTTTGGGTGGCCATGGCCCCGCCGCCGAACAGACCGGCGACCGGTGCGAAGGGATCGACGCTGCCGCCGGCTGCGCTGAAGAAGCTCGGTCGCGTGAAATCGACATAGCTGAAGTCCACACCGGCCACGAAACGATTTTTGAAGCTCCCGATGGGATGCGTCAGTAAAAGTTCCAGACGGTCCCCGATCACGGACTGATCGTGCTGAACCTGGAATCGATCGCGATCGATCAGCTGCGTGCCGCTGTTGAAGGTATAGGTCTCGGCATTCATCCAGTCGCGCTTGGCTGTGTAGTAGTAGGCCTGATTTCGCAGTTGGAAAAACTCCGTCGCCGCCCAGGTGGTTTTGAGTTTCGTCCAGGTGGTCAAGGCGCTCATATCCGCATTTTGGACGTTGTAATTGTTGCGTAGCATGCGGGCATCGATGGTGCGGCCGTCCGTCGTGCTCACGATCCCGTTCACCCCTTGTGTTGCGAATGTCGACGGCACCAGGGGTGTCCCCCAGTAGGGTCGTTGACGATCATGGGCGATGTCGAAGGACAGTTCGACGCTGAGGCGAGGAGTCACGTCATAGAGCACGGCGCTGGTCATGTTCCAGAACGTGAAGGGTGTGCCCTGCGGTCCTAAATAGCTATCGCCGTTCTGGTAGCTCAGATCCACGCGATAGTGCAGCTTATCCGTGCCCAGCGTCCCTCCGCTGCCCACTCCGGCACGTACCGTATTGAAGGACCCGTACGACAGGAAGGCCTCGTTACCTTGTGCGTCGCGCAGGGGCCGCTTGGTGACCAGATTGACCATCCCCGCCACCGCGCCTTCCCCGTACAGCACGGATGCCGGCCCTTTCAAAATCTCGATGCGATCCAGGTTCCACGAATCGCGCGGTCGCGTCACGAACCCCGTCGGCCCGAGAGACAATCCATCGAACAGCAGTCGAATCTGTTGATTGCTGAATCCCCGCATCGAAAACGCACCCGGGTTCACGCCGAGGTCATTGACCGTCACGCCCGTGGCTGCCTGGATCGCTTCCGAGACGTTTCGCAAGCCACGCTCCTGCATCGTCTGCTGGGTGATCACCTCGACGCTGGCCGGAATTTCACGCAGCGTCACCCCCAGTCGAGAGCTCCCGCTGCTCTGCTCCTGCAAGCCCAGCGTGCCGGTGCCCTCCGGATACGTGCGAGTCCCCTGCACCACGACAGTCGGCGCCGTCACCGGCTCGACGGAAGGCTCCGATCCCTCGTCCGCCGATACCGGCCCAATCGACACGCACAGCACTGACACAAGGCTCGCTACCCACACCATACGCTCCCATCTTCGACCGAAACCTGCAGATGACATAGCCCACTCCTAGAATTGAATGACGCCTTCACGACAAACGACCTCCTGCGCGACGCAAGGCGCGCCGAGAGACCGGCATCGTGAGGCCTCTGATCACGCGCACCCTGCCCGCTTGCTGCTGGTCAACGTTCGATCAAGGATGGAGGCGCACGGAGACTGCGGCTGAGGGAATAGAACAGCGGCGGCGGCCGGTTCTGCCTGACACGCCGATACGGCCGAAGACCGACCGGAGCGTGGAAAGCCTGTTGATCAACAAGAGTATCGAGTACAGCTGATTGTGGAGGCTGATCGACCGGAGAGGAGGGATGCTGACAGAAGCTCACACAATGCTCACCGGCCTCAGCCATGTGTGTAACGAACTCGACCGCTCCGACGGGAGGCAGGACACAGACCATCCACCAATACAGCGGAACGAGCAGCACGAGTGCGCCGAATTGTTTTCGATACCTTCCCATGATCCAACGCCGCACTTCTAACAGGTACGGTGCGACGCAGCTACCGGCGCATGCTCACGGGTGCACCACAATCACGAGGGCAGTAATGAACGTCTCTGTACCGGCTGAAGTCTTGTGAAGAGCGAATGAGTCGGGAACCGAAGGCGCCCTCTTCGCCCATGGAACCTGAGGGCTGCAAGACGGCACGACGCGGAAACATCGTCGAGAACGCCGATCTGAACAGGAAGGGATCCTGGCGGGTGCTCCCGTCAGGAGAACCTAATTGAGATGGGTGGCGAGAAACGTCTCCAATTCCTGAAACACCTGAAGGCGATCGGCCTCTCGATGCAAGGCCTGGTCTGCTATCGGCAACTCCACATAGGTGTACGTCGTCTTGCCGGCTGCCTGCAATGCCTCGGCCATGGCACGCCCCTGGGAGACAGGGACCATTCGATCCATCAACCCGTGCATCAGCAGCAGCGGCGTGCGGATCTCTCGCGCATGAACAATGGGAGAGGTGTCGCGCAGGCGTTCCCGATCGTTCCACCAGGACCCGATCCGCATGTCCACCAGCGCCTGCTGATTCACATACCAGCGGCTGTCTGAGACCAGTGCCGGCAAGTCTGTCACGCCACCCAAGCTGGCCGCGCAACGATATAAGTCCGGCTGCTGCACGGCACCCATCAAGGCGGCGTACCCACCATAGCCCGCACCGACGATGCAAATCCGGTTCGCACTGGCGATGCCGGAGCGAATGGCATACTGCACTGCATCGGTCAGATCGTTCTGCATCTCCAGCCCCCAGCGCTGAAACCCGGCGCGAAGAAATGCGTCGCCATATCCCGCGGTTCCGCGAAACCGCGGTTCCAGCACCGCCCAGCCTCGACTGACGAACCACTGCGTCCAATAGTTGAATGCACCGGGCATTCGGGCGGCAGGACCTCCATGGGGGAATACAATCATCGGAAGGTGGCGTGGATCCCGATCCTTGGGCAGGGTCACAAAGACCTGTAGCTCTTTGCCGTCCCGCGCCGTCACATACGTCGTAGCGGGCGTCGCCAGCGCAGCCGACTCCAGATCGGGATACGACGTGCCGAGCAGGACCATGCGTCCGTCGTGCTCGTCAAAGATCGACCAGCGGGGAGGATGCGCCGCGCCGCTTGACTTCACGACATGCAGCCGCCCGTCGTCGCTGCTGCTGTGGATGACATTGACGGTGCCGGGAATCGCGCGATCGATACGTGCCTGCAGACGTTGCGCGTCGAAGTCCCAGAACAACACCCGCTCATCCGCCTCACTGTAACGAACGCCGACCACCTTCTTGCGTCCCGGCGCGTAGACCAATTCGCCGTTCAGGTCAAACTTCGGGTCAGCCACCACGAGCACACGATCCGCAGTCAGGTCCGTCACGTTGAGCTTAAAAATTGCCGCCTTGCCCCGATGTTGGTCCCTCACATACAACCAGGCGGGATCGGCGTCGAACGCCAAGGGCACGAGCCCGGTCTCCTTGACCAGATCATAGTCGGCCAGTTCACGCCAAAGACTGGACTCCGGTAGCCTGACAATCGCCTGCACTGATGTCTGAAATTGTCCGACCCCCGCCCGCACCGTTCCTGTCCGATCGGCGATCCACTGCGCAATCGCCTTGGAGTCCGGCTGTGAACTGGGATTCGCCTGGACCAACTGTCGATCGCCGGTATACACGTCGACCTTGTAGACATCGGGCGCATTGGGATGTTCCAGATCGAGTGCGAGCAGGACATGTCTGGGATCGCCGGGAATGGTGCCGACCAGCCGATCCTGAAATTGAGGGAAGTGCTTGTTCCCGAAAAGAGAAGAAAACGAGGACTGTTTGAACAGATTGGGCACCTGCTCCGTCCCGTCCCGATTCACCGCGACCAGTCGCGTTTCGATCGTGTCGATCGCATCCCGCGTCGCCGCGAACCGGACACTGACCAGCAGTCGCTCGTCATTCACCCAACGGAACCAGGTGATGATGTAGTCGCGATTATCCGTCGAGACGACACGATGCACGTCCTGTCCCGTGACGGTTTGAGTATCGAGGAAGGTCTGTCCTGCATGGTTCCGGAGCACCGCCAGATGCCGACCGGAAGGGGACAGCTGAATGGATTCGATGCGGGGCAGCGACGCAAACGCTGCGGTGGGCGGCGGGGCGGAGCCGGAATCGGCGTAGACCGGTAGTATGCTGCAGATGAGAACAAGAACAGTGACAAGTCCGTAGATGGCCGGCACGGTCTATCCCTACAGTTACCAGGACATGCCCATCCGGGGAATACCCGACGGAGTCATTTATCACATGTTCACGCGACGGCCGTCCATCCCGTTTTCTACGCAAGCGCAGAGACCGGGAGATGCCGTACCAGGACGGACAATCTGGCAGCAGCCGCGACGCGGAGGCTCACCTGACGATGAGCCTCCGCATGGACAACCCGCAGGCAGCGTCTAGAACTTATACTCCACGCCCCCGAAGGCACTGATGCCCAACGCCGGGTTGGCGAAACGATTGAGCGAATCGTTCACCACCACCGCACCGGCATAAGTCTTGTCCGTGAGGTTGCGGCCCTCGGCAAACAACGTCCAATGTTCGCCGATGTTGTAGCCAGACCGTAGGTTGACTACGAAGTAGGAGGGATTCTTGATCGTATTGAGATAATCCGTATAGAACCCCGACAGCGACCATTCGAAATTCGGCGCGATCCACCAGCCGGCCGGGTGATCGTAGCGCAGCTCCATGCTCATGCTGTGTTCCGGTGCGCCGGCGACCGTCATGCCGTCCTTGGCAATGAGCACATTCGGCCCGCTGATGCCGCCGCCGCGAACATCGTCCGTGAACTTGAACCGCGACCAGGTATAGGCCACCCGCGCCTGCACACTGTCCTCCTTGCCTGCGCCGCCTTGCGCGAAGAGGCCTTTTGTCAGGACCATGGCGCCGCCGGCTTCCACGCCGGTATGCCGCGTCCCGTTGGCATTTTGGAACGTCCCTTGATTATTGATGTTGGAGGCGAGAATTTCCTTTTGCATTTCCAGGTTATAAACCGTCAGGTCCCACGAATAGCGCTTGTCCGCCGAAGTCCCTCGGTGCCCTAATTCCAATTGCCAGGCCCGTTGCGCGTCCAGGTTGAGAAAACCTGTATTCGCGGAGCCGTTCGCGTTGACCGAGGAGAGCAGTTCCACATTGAGCGGCGCCTCATAGGCTCGGCTCGCATTAAAATACAATTGCGAGGTGGGCGTGGTGCGGTACACAAAGCCGACCTTCGGACTGATGGCATCGAAGTGTTGCAACGGCTTCTGCGTGCCGCTCGGCGTGGAAGGCGTATTGGGGTTGAAGGGATTTCCGGCGGGGCCGAAATTGTCGACCGTCGCCTGACGGCCGCTGTAATCCCATCTGCCCCCGACCACGATCGTGAAATCCTTGGTGGCGTCAAAGGCATCTTCTGCGTACATGCCGAAATAGGTCGTCTTGGCTGTGTAGTTCTGGGTCATCGCGCCGATGTTGCCGTTGATGTTCACGAACCGCTGCTGCCGCTGATTCCCATACCGAGGCTGGAACCCGGCGACGAAGGAGTTGTTCTTGCCGAACAGCGGGTTCGAATTCACGTACCGGAACTCGCCGCCGACGTTGTTGTTCTCCTGTCGGATCGTCTGGAAGATCGGATGATCGACGAATTGATTCGAGAAGTAGGGAATGATCTCGAAATATTGATTCGGCGCGAACTCATTGTGGTACGCGATGCCGATCCGCTGCAGGGTGTAGTATCGCCCCCAGTTACAGGCTTGGTTGCTCGACACGCAGGCAAAGAATGGTGGCGCCCCGGCAGGGCTCTGCCCGCCGGTTTGCTGCCGGTTGAAGAACAGTTGCTGATTGGTGAGTGACCCGGGGATCCGCTCGGCCACATTGGCTTGGAGAAAGTAGGCGCGGATCTCCTGATGGTTGCCGAGTTGCAAGCCGATGTTCGCGTTGATGCGTTCCCGGGCCTGCTGACTGTTATCCTGAAATCCATCCTGCCGGTTGCCGGACACGCTGATGTAGTAATCCATCGTGGCGTTCATCTCGCCGACCTTGAAGGGCTGCAGCACCTTGCCGCTGGAGACTTGGCCGCTGACCATGCCGAAGCTGCCGCCCAGCATGCGCAGCTGCAAGGTGGAGGCGCTGTAGCCGGTGCGCGGCACAAGGTTGATGGCGCCGCCGATACTATTCGCGCCATACCGCAGCGCGTTCGCCCCCTTGTAGATTTCGATGCGTTCATAGGCGAGCAGGTCTATCGATTCAAAATCGGAAAACCCGTCGGCGTCGCCGAAGAAAATGCCGTTGATCAGAATATTGATGCCCCGGTGATGATAATTATTGCGCAACGACGTACCGCGGATCTGGAATTGGCCTTCGTCGGCACCGAACCGTGATTGGAATCGGACGCCCGGTGCAAACTGCAGCACATCCTGCAAATTGATGGCCCGCGACTCGGTAATCTGCTTCTCCTCGATCAGAATGTTGCTGCCCGGCCGGCGCGCAAATTCCCGTTTCACGTCCTCGACATTCTCGATACGTTTGCCGCTGATTTCCACCGGCTCCACCGCCACGACCGGGGCTTCGTGCTCTTGCGATTCCTCAGCCGCCAACAACGCACCAGGCGGCGCCCCCATCATGACCAAGGCTGCCAGACAGCCCGCCACAGACCCTCTCCAACTATTCCGTTCCATCGTGCACTCCAATTTCTGCCCAGACCAATTCCTGAATGTTGACGCAACGCCGGTTGGACACGTCACGCATTACCGACTCCTCTGGTCCGCTGCTGACCAAGCAGCGTCCCGCATGGGAGCGCCGTCGAGCGGCACCCCCTGTTTGAATCGACGGCGTATGGCTCGCACCTGATCAAAATCCTCAATCGGATTCCCTGCCAGGGCGAGAAAACTGGCTTCGTATCCCTCGGCAAACTTGGCAATGCGCCGCTCGGGAAAGATCGCCGCCGGTGTCGCCTCGCACCACATCTTGAGCAACGTGCGATTGTCGAACAGGTGCAAGGTACGCAGATGCTGTACCTCGGCCAGCGATGTCTCCGCATGGTCGCTGCCGATCAGCAGTGTCACGCCGACGCGTTGGAGCAATTGAAGATTGTCTCTCACCACGTTGCTGGCCGTTTCACCGGGCGATGACGCGTGCGGCACGTCCGGCCCGGCCCCATGGCCGGCATGGTGCCGATGCTGGTCATGCCCGCCGATAGACGGCATGGCCTGCCCGGCCACCGTCGTGGTGACCACCCGTACCTTGTGTTCTGCAGCCAATCGCCCATCTTCCTCCGTCAACCTGGCATGCTTCGCATCGTCAGGCCCCTGAGGCAACCAGCCCGGCACATGTGCCAGCTCATCGACTCCGGCGCGGATCGCATGCCGGAAATCGGCCGCCGTTTCGACATGGGCGGTGACTGGGAGACCAGCCGCATGCGCACGCGCCACAATGCCCGGCACCAACGTTGGATGGAGCCCCTGCCTATGATGGCCGGATCGGACATCCGCCCCATCGTCCTCCGAATGCACCAGATACACTTTGAGAAGATCCGGGTGACCGCTCACGATCACCGGCCACTTGGCTTCCACGTCAGCTTCTGTCTCCACCACGACGTACGACCGATTTTCGAACCAGCCCCGTTCAATCGGCCCCACCGCCGGCTCATACCGACCGACCCGCAATACCTCTTCATACAAGGCCACGGGATGCCCGCCGCGGCCCGTGAGGCCGGCATGCGCAAAGGTGGCGTCAATACTCGTCGGCACGTTGATCGCTTGCCGGATCTGTAGGGCGAAGTCCCGCACGTCGTTGGGATTCTTCACATAAAACACCCCGTCCTGCAGGTACCGCTTCGCGACAGCCTGCACATTCCACGGCCCTTCGACGTTGTGGTTGTGCGCCTCCCCAAACGGCGGCACCATGTAGAGACCAGAGAGATCCACCGTCTCGACCGGCCCCGACGGCACTTGACGTGTCAGGCGTCCCTGAACCGCATACCAGGTATCCGACTGAAAGCCTTCGCCATCGAACCATTGGCCATGGACGAAGGCATACGGTTTCGCGGGCAGCACAGCCTGAGTTTCCGCACCCCCCGCACAGCCGGATGCATGCGCCACCAACGCCAACGCGAAGAGACACAGCAAACCACGCAGACCACGCCGACTGATGGACGCACCGGCCCTGACGCCCCTTCGCCTCCCCCTGTTCCTGTTCGTCATTGGATGAGGTTCATTTCGTGCGTCTTATTGCGTTGGACCAAGCGTTCCAGCGAGGCGCGAAACACCCGCAGACTTCCACGACCGATCTTGGTCCCTTCCAATCGGCCGTCCTCCACCCAGCGATAAATCGTCCACCGGCTCACAGCCAACACATCCGCGGCTTCCCCGACCCGCAACAGTTGTTTCTGCATGGCAACCTCCTGATGCAAGGATGTGCGGGCGCCACCGACGCGCGATGCCGCCCGCATCACCTGGTTAGAAGAGTCCGAACGTCACCCCGCCATAGATCGCGCGACCATACCCAGCAAAGAACGCCTGTTGTCCGGCGGCAGCCCCGGCGGTTTCTCCTCCGATCACTTGCCCGGAGGCGGCGTATTTTTTGTCGGCGATATTGTCCACTTCCACATAAAACTTCGCGAACCGGAACCAGCTGTTCTTGAGATCAAAGCTCTTGTGCACATTCACATTCGCAATCATGTACGACGGGATTCCGAACGTATTACTGTTGTTCAGGAAGTAGCTGTTGTAATAGCTTCCTTCGACCCAGGCGCCCCAGCCGGTCGCGGCGTGGTCATAGGCCACCTTGGTATTCAACACGTCGGTCGGCACGTTCGGCACCTTGTTGCCGTCCCGCACCAGGAAGCCAGCAGCGGTATTCAGCCGGTCGGCGAAATTGACGTACTTCGCATCGACATGGGTGTACGCGCCGGACAGGCGCAACCCGTCCAGCGGACGCCAATCGTAGAACGCCTCGATACCACGATATTGCGACGAATCGGCATTGACCGACGCCGTGTTCGTACCGGACACCGCCTGGGTGATGATCTCATCCTTGAAGAACGTCCAGAATCCGACGAGCTGCACCGTCAAGGTTTTCGTCAACTTGGACTCCGTGCCGATTTCAAAATTCAGGTTCTTTTGCGGCTTCAGATCGAAGTTGATGCCGGGCTGCCCTGTCACCGGATCTCGAAGCAGATTGGCGAACCCCGGAATGCCATACCCGGTAGAAGCGCGCACCCAATGCCGTTGGGCATCACTGGGCTTCCAACTCAGTGACATTTCGGGAGCCCAGTTGGTGTAACTGCGATCGGCCCCGGCCCTACTGCTCACCGCACCACCCGTATAGCCAATCGACTGCACGCTCAGCTGGGATTGCTCAAATCCCAACCCCATCGCCAGCGTGACCTTGGGAATAAATTCCAACTCTTCCCGGAATCGCCCCCCCACGTTTCTGATCGTGCCGCGCGAATTTTGCAGCAACGCGCCGCGGGTACCGAAGCCGTCTGCGAGATTCTGAAAGGTCTGTGCTTCCTGCTCCATATTGGAGAGAAAGAACCCGACATAACTCCGCAAGGGCATGTCAAAGAGCCGTCCGTCGTGCCGCAAATCCGCGTAGTGCTTGTAGTTCGGATTCACGTTGTCGCTGATTTGCGAGAAGGTTTGATTGATGTCCTTCACGTCGTAATCGGCTTCGATCGTCAGCACCGTATTCGCGTTGATCTGACGCTCGTAGATGCCGCCGATGATGGTCCGACGATCCAATCGCCGCTGCGCGAGCCGTTCGGCATCACTACAGGTATTGGCATTACAGATCACATTCGTGCCGCCGGCCTGCCGACGGTCGGCGTTGAATTGCGCCTGGGTCAGGCGAGTCGGTACGCGCGCATCCAGCCAGTTCGTGATGGCCTTGAAATAGAAGTTCTGCTTGTCGTCGATTTTGAAACGTAGATTGAGGTTGATGGTTTGGGTGGTGTAGTTGCTGTTTCTGATAAACCCGTCTTCCCCGACGTTGCTGACAAACAGGGACGCATCGAGATTCTCGAACTGCTGCCCCACCGCGATGCCTTCCTTGTGGTAGCCGAACGAGCCTCCGCTCAGGAAGGTCTCCACTCCGTTGATATCGCTCCCGCGCTTGGTGCGGAAGTGCACCATGCCGCCGAGGGCATAGTTGTCATAGAGCGATGACGATGCGCCCCGAATGACTTCCACGCTCCGCATGAACCAGGGATCATGGATATCCAACCGCGACAATCCGTCCGATTGAGTTTGGATGAACCCATCCTCGTACATCTTGATGTCACGCACGGCGAACGTGGTTTTGGCGCCCTGGCCACGAATCATCATGCTGAAGTCGCGCGGGCCGTTGGCCTGCCGCAACACCACACCAGGGAGGGATTCCATCGATTCCTTCATGGTCCTGGTCGGTTGCGAGTCCGTCTCCGATTGTTCGGTCGATGACAGCGACAAGCCCTCGGGCCGTCGCTGCACCCGATCACTCACGATGCTCACGTCGGACAATTCGTATTGCGGAATCGGCTCCGACGCCTTACTCTCCGGGGCGTCCTTCACGACAGGCGACGGTGTCGGTATGGTGGCCGCCCCTGGGGTCGGTTGCTGCTGCAATTCTTCCAACTCTCGAAGAATGTTCTGCAGTTGGTCGCGCAGATCACGCTCCCGCACACTTTTGTCGGCACCAGCCTCCTGTCCCAGGGAGATAGCCGGCACCAGGGCCATGACCGCCCAGACTGCGCAACATGCGATGACATGAAATCCACATAAATGAAGACGGGCCCGCATACGAATCCTTCCGGCACAACGGTGCACATGACAGTAACGTGAAACCCTTCTCGCCCCTGTCTGCGCGGACGAGAAGAGAAGCTAGACCATCTAGCGATGTACGAGGAGATTACGAGTGAATGGGCGGTGCGCGAGAAGCGGTGTGGTAGCCGCCGCCGCCCGCAATGACGGCGTGACCGCTCTCGACGAAGAGGGTCGCCATGAACAACGGCTGCAGTACCAGCGCAACAGGGCCGGTATCCGAGGTTGGATTCGCCTGACAGGCCCAGGCGCAGAAGCTGGAATGGGAGACCGTTCCGCCATGATGGTGAGCGGTCGGTTTCGAATCGACATGATCGACTATGCAGGCGACGGAAAAGACGGCCAGGACCAGGTAGAGCCCTGCCAGCACTGCCGCCGCTCCGGAAACCGCTGTCCGCATCCGCATCATGGCATCACACTCTGGACGGCACGTACGACCGTGGGCGCATCCCAGTCGCGCGGCCCGACCGCGCGCCCGATCAACGTGCCTTGTGGATCGATGAAGATCGTCGTCGGCAGCGCGCGCACCAGGTAGGCATGGGACACGTCATGATCTTCATCGAACAGCACTGGCAGCTGCACCTTCAGGTTGGCGAGAAACTGTTTGATCCCTTCGCGCTGTAAATCAGTCGTGATGGTGAGCAGTGCGAACCGTTCGGGGTCCAACTGCTGACGCAAGCGCCCGAGCGCAGGCATCTCGTCTTTACAGGGACCGCACCAGGTGGCCCAGAAATTGACCACCACGACCTTCCCCTTCAAGTCAGCCAGTTGCACCCGCGAGCCATCTAGAGCCTGCAGCGCAAACGGCGCCGCTTGGGTACCGGTCTCCACTCGTCCGATCTTGAGCGCCGCCAGGGAATCCTCCGCCGCCGCAGAACTTGCCGCAAGCCAGAAGGCGAGGGACAGCAGCAAACCGTGCATCGTGTTACCGTTCATCGTGACGACTCACACCACCCCTACTGCGCCGCCTCAGCGGCGACGCTGGTGGGTGAAAGCCGCAACGTCTGCGTCACAATTTTATGGCCGGGCATGCCGTGCTCCATCCAAGCCATGGCAAAGACGCCCTGCCGATTCACCGCCACCACCGGGGTTTGGCTTTTTCGTTCATTCAACTTGTACGGAGCCGTAAACCCGAGGCCCCGGTCGGTCGAGACGCTCATCACCACATCCCGCTTCACCGGGCCCTGCTCCTCCCAGATCACAACTACCCGCCCCTCCGGATCGACCGCGATCTGTGGATGGTCGGGGAACGTGTTCTTGGACACATTCAACTGCCGCTTCGGTGAAAACGTGCGACCGCGATCATCGGAATACGCAATATAGACGGCGGGAATTTCATCGGTGCCTTCCGTATACCAGACGACGTACACGCGTCCCTGCCGATCCACGCCCATGGAGGCCGGCCGGTGCGGGCAGGCCGGGAAGACCCACTTGTCATGGCCCACAATCACGGGCGCCTCGAACGTCTCACCGTGATCGACCGATCGCGCCACGACGGTTTCTCGCACATTCCCCTCAAAAATCTTTCGCCAGGCGACATAGACCGTCCCGTCCGGTCCGCTGGTGACTGCGGTGCGGCAACACACACAGGTGCCCTCGTCCACTTTGCGATTGCTCGTCACCGATTGCCCCTGATCCAACGATCGAGCGACGTAGGTCCCGGGATCTTTCTTGCCTTCACGGCCATCGATCCAGGAGAGGTGAAGCCGGCCCTCGACATCGCGATGGAGCGCATCGAAGGTATGTTGGATCACCCCCGGATCGTCATTCACCACGATCGACGGCTGGAATGTCCGGCCGCCGTCATTCGAACGGCTCAGGCGCAACTCTGTCGCAAACGGTTGTTGCGGAGTGGCTTTCGGATGGGCTAATCCCCAGGTGACGAACACATCGTTTCCCTGCACAACCAACGCCGGCGCTTCCTGCCGCCAATAGGGCACGTCTTCCGGACGGTTGATGCGTACCGGCACACCCATCGGTCCGCCCGGCTCGGTACTACGCGCATACAGGACCGCCCGCACGTCCTTGTCTTCCTCCATCCAGGCCAACGACAGGGCCCCGGCGTCGTCGATCTGTACCGACGGACCCACCAGGCTTTTCACCTTATGTTCGGTGGTGACCTTGGGACCAAGTTGAATCTCTGCCTTCGGATCCGCCCATCCCTGCCCGCCCGTGAGCCCGCATAGCAGAATGGCGATCGCGAACGCACGACGCCCCACTGAACTCAACCGAGTACCTCGCTGCATGGTCGCGCCTCCTAGCTCCCAACAGAAATCATCTGGAAGGATTTTGTCAGCCCAAAGACGAAGCTGGTTCCTTGCACCAAACTATTGTTGGCATCCCGCGCAAATGGAATTTGTGCATAGAAATACAAGGACGTCATGTTGGTCACACTGGACTGGACCAACTGGCCGAGGTCTATCTGAAAACCTGGTGAAAACGCATGGTAGGTCGAACCGGTCGTTGGAACCGCCCGACTACGGATGTTGGGATCAATTAACACGGGTTCGCCCGGGAAATCCGGCGCATCGGCTGGTATCGCGGAACGCAGAAGCGAGGAACTAAAGTTGTCGTGCACGAGATAGCGGTAATTGACTTGGCCGGTCAACACGAGCCAGGGGGTGGTCACCACATTCAAGCCGGCATTCAACATATATTCGTCGCCGAACTGGTAGCCGTCATTATTCCGAAACGTATGCCGGTAGCTGGCTGAGAAAAATTGATTCAACCGATGCGGAATGAGTTCATACGACTGATAGATCGTTGGATTGATCCCGACCTGTCCGCGGCCCAGCTGGGCTGGCGATTCCATGCGAGTTCCCGCATTGTCATGGGCCCCCGTGGCACCGGTCGGCACATACACGCCGAACCCAAACACCACCATGCTTCGCAGAGTCGGCAGCACGTTGTACTTCAACCCCACGCGAATATCGCCAATCCCATTCGTCGAAAACCTCGTCGCCGCCCCTTCACCATTGAGACCGTCCTCACCGATCCCATCAATGTGTTGATGCGTCCGCCAGAGATACGGGACCGTGACCTGCAAGCCAAAACGCTCGCTGATCCCGTAATTCACGTCTAACGTGGCCTGCTGCGTGATTGTGCGCGTCTCTTGATGGTGATCGAGGATCATTTGACGGTTGGCTTGATCCACGCCGGGGATGATTCCGGACGTGCCGTTTAAGATCCGCATCGGCGTGTAGTTGTAGATGCCGTTGACGGTCAGCACCCCGGTTTGGGGAACCTGTTGCTGAGACCCGATGACGACAAAGCACGAGACTGCCCCGCAGGAGGCATAAACTGAGGGCAAGGAGGCCAGATTGCCGACGGCCACCCCGATGATTCCCAGAACAGACACCAAGAGTTTTCTACTGAGAGCCCGCATCACGCACGATCCTTTCTCCGATCAGAGATGAGAGTCGTTGGTCGCGCCCGGTTTCGAAAGAAACCTCCGGCAGAGACGCCACAGTTGATGAATGTCATGAATGAGAGAACCGGTTCAGGCGCGAGAGGAATCGGGAGGGCCTCGTGATGCCCACCGCGCACGAGAGCCGTTCGAAGCGGAGTCGAACAGGATGTCATCGATCAGGGCGATGACGGAGATCGTGGCGGG
The DNA here is from genome assembly GCA_016788885.1 of Nitrospira sp. Lineage (NCBI taxonomy): Bacteria > Pseudomonadati > Nitrospirota > Nitrospiria > Nitrospirales > Nitrospiraceae > Nitrospira > Nitrospira sp. The sequence continues at coordinate 62,221 of JAEURX010000075.1, forward strand.
GACCAACTCGGGCGCAGGCCCGAGATCTTGTCCGGCCGCACACATCCAGGAACAGACCACGGTCCCGTGCACACCGGAATCATGATGGGCGTGCTGCGACACGTGCTCCAACATATGCGGATACACAACCCCCTGCAGGGTCAGGAATACACAGACCAACAGGAGGGGCAGCGCGATGTGTCGGACACGGGTCATCATACAGTTATCGCAACGTGGCCGCCTTGATCGGCGCGGCATTCTGAATTCGGCTGACGATCTCTTGAATCTTCCGCTCCGTCAGCAGCCCACCCTTGATGTATTCCTGGACCACGCCCTGCTGGTCGATGAACACGCTGACCGGCAAGCCGAACACCCCGTACTGGTTGGCCACCTGATTCTCGCGGTCGAGCAGCACCGGAAACGTGTGGTTGTACTGTTGAATGTGTTCGCGCACCTTGGCCTCGTCCTCCAGCTCATTGACGGCGAGCACCACGAAATCTTTGTCGCGCAACTGGTCATAGACCGTCTGCATCGCCGGCATCTCGGACGTGCAGGGCTTGCACCAGGTCGCCCAAAAATTCACCAGCACGATCTTCCCCTTATATTGCTCCAAGCTGTGCGCCTTGCCATAGAGATCCGTCAGCGAAAACCCCGCGGCGGGCATGCCGGCGGCTGGTGGTCGCGCCCCCATCGCCAAGGCCGAACCGGCCAGCGTTGACAGGAGCAGGGCCGTCACGATCAATTTCCTGGTCAGGCCCCAGGTGATATTCATCGATGCCCGAGCAGCCTGTCGTTGAGTAGCCATGTTGGTTCTCCCGACTCGCCTTACCGGTTCAGGCTGTAACTGACCGGCAGATGCAGCACGACCATCGGTGCCGTCAACTCATGTTTCATATGCAGAGGGCAGGCCCGCCGCACGGCTTCCATCGCCGCTTGATCCAACGATTCGTAGCCGGAACTTTTCACGACCTCCACGTCCTTGAGCTGGCCGTCATGACGAATGGAGACCTTTAAGACGACTTTGCCTTCCCAACCATTCAAGCGGGCCGTGCTGGGGTAATGTCTCAACTCAATGATGCGGCGATGCAGTGATTCGGCCAACCAGCCGTAATCGGCTTTGGCGGCGGGCCTGGCAACGGCGGCTTGAGCGACGACCTGATGTTCCTGCAATGTGGCTGGATCCGGCTCAGCAACCGCTGCCGCAACCGGCGCAGTCGGCACCACGACCGCCTCGACCGGAGCCGGGGGCGCAGAGGGAGTTTCACTGGCGGCAGCCGTCACTGGCTCGGCTACAGGCGAGGAATGCGCCGGAGTGGGTGGCGCCTCAACCGCTTCCACGGCCGGGGCGGTATGTACCACCGGTGCACTGGCCGTCATCACTGGTTCTGGCACCGTTTCCACCACCGCCGGCGCACTGACGACGGACTGCGCCTGATAGGTCTGCGCCGTGGCTGGCGCCGCGTCCATGATCTGCTGCTCAACCACCGACGCGACTTCCCGCTGCACTTCAGTCGGCGCCGCCTGCATGACCGGCTCCGTCTTGTGAATCTCCTGCGGTTCGATGGGCTTGGCCTGCACCTGAACGACTTCCTGTTTCGGCTGTATCTGTTCCTGCGGACGCACCGTTTCGACCACGGGCTGCGCGTCACGCTGAACCGCTTGCGGGAGCACTCTGGTTTCCACCTGCCGCTGCACCGGCTGAGGCGGCGGCTCCACCGCACGAACCGGTTGCGGTCGGGGCTTCTCCGGCGTCGGCGCAGGCGGTTGGACTTGAGGAACGGGGGCCGGGGCCGGCGCAGGGTCTTCCTGACGCACCACTTCACGCGGCGGCTCGACGAGCGCGACATCCCACTTGAACGGTTCCTTCTCCACCATGACGGCCATCTTCGGCATGAGACCCAATGCCACCAGCGCAAGGCAGGCATGCAAGACCAGCGAGGCCCCCCAGCCTGTGACGGATTGGTTTGGGTGTCCTGAATGCGCGACCGAGAGATGCTCCATGGAAACGGCCCCTTTCGACAGGATGCGTTCCGACCTTACTTGAAGACCACCTTGGAAAGTGAACCGATCGGGATTTCGACCTGCCCGAAATCGGACTCACCCTTAAAGCTCCCATTGACCGCGGGGACAAATTCCCCGCTCTTTCCATTGGCCAAAGTCACCGTCATCGCCGGGGCCGCCTTGTCGGCGCCTGGCTTCATGTCTATCTGCTTGATCTGATCGAACTTGATGTTGACCGTCGCCGTGCCACGCTTGGACGGCAAATGGCGCAATTCATGCGGGACGAACGAGGTCTCGCTCATCTTTTCTTCCCAATAAAAAATCCCGTTCTTCAATTCCGTCTCGACCCCCTGGGCATCGGTCACCGCAAGGGTAAACGCCTTCTCAGCCTTGGCATCGACAGCGGAAGCGATGGGCGCAGACACCAGCACCGCCAACCCCGCGAGTCCGTACACCGCCATCCGCACTATCCACTGATTCACCTGCATCGTCATCACTCCTTCACTCCCTCAAACAGGAAATGGCCTCACCTCTGGTCGCCACTGGCATTAGGAATGGATCCCCGCAGGGCCTGTGATCAACACGACCACGACCGGAGCATGTCGCCCCTCCGCTCAACAACAATGTAAAGATGGCCTGCACCCAGAGCATGCGAGACACCTCGCCTCTTTGCTCATTCACGCTCTACGACAACCAGTCGCGGAGCATCTAGGGACAACGGGGACGTGATTTAGGCGGACAGGGGTGGCGCGCGAGACTGGCAGAGGGAACCTGATTGGGAGGACAGCAGTTGGTCGGAAGAAAAACTGAGGTCGCCGGACAAAGCCAGCAGATGGGCTGCATGAACGGGGGTCGCAACGTCAACCCCGGCAGTCGCACACATCCAGGCACAAATACCTGATCCATGCATGCCGGCATCGTGATGGGCCGCGTGCTGGAGTTCATGTGCCACGGCACTACCGGTCGTCACCGCCAAGAGGGCGATGACGGCGAAGGCGACAACCCACACAATGCCTTTGAAGCTGGAACTTCGCATATGACAAAGACCGAAACCTGGCGGCATGCTAACAAACTCGTCGCGGGAGCGTCAACGCAACTTTTCACCCCTGACGGGCCATTCGGCCGGGGCCGGCTAGGGCCCTCCCAAACCGATGATCCGCTCGACCCGTTCATCGCGCCCGCCAAGGTCTCGATAGCGCCGATATTGGGCCAACGCCCGCCCCATGTCCTTGCGATGAAGCTCGTAAAACACCCCGAGGTTATAATGGGCCTCGGCCGAATTCGGCTTCAGCGCCACGGCCCGCTCATACTCCCGTTCGGCTTCCTCCAAACGATTCAGGCTGGTGTAGACCATTCCGAGATTCAGGTGGGCCTCGGCGTACTCCGGACGATACCGAAGGACCTCCAGAAACTCCCGCTCGGCTTCGGCAAGCACCCCCTGACTCCTATAGACGAAGGCGAGATTGTAATGGGCGTCGACCAAATCGGCTTTCACCGCAATGGCCTCTTTCAGAGCGGCCGCGGCGGCATTCAAATCGTTGCCCCGCTCCGCGAGGCGCCCGAGCAAATACCAGGCATCGGCATGTTTGGGATTCGCCTGCGTCAAACGAGACAAATAGTCGCGAGCCTGCCTGAGATCGCCCTGGCTCTCATGGAGGCTCGCCAGATGATACAGGGCCTCGGCATGGTCGGGGCGCACGCGGAGGAGCGCCTGGTACATCTTCACGGCATTGGCGCGATCGTGGCGCTCTTCGTACAGCCGGGCTAAATCCAGATGCGCTTCTTCATTTCCCGGTGCGATGTCCAGCACCTGCCGCAACACCTGCTCCGCCTCGTCGCCCCGCCCCTGTGCAAGATAGACATCGGCCAGATCGTTTAAGATCTCGGCCGAGGGTGCCCCGTATTTCAAAGACTGTTTGTAGGCTTGTATCGCTTCTTCCGGGTTGCGCTTGCTCTGAAAATAGACCAGTCCCAGGACATGGTAGGCTTCGGCAAGCCGAGGATTTTGCGCCAATGCTTTTTTCAGCGCCTCGATTGCGCCATCCGCATTGCCTTCTCGAAACAACGTCACACCCCGCTCATAGCTCCGGCGGGCTGCATCCGGCGAGGGGGACGAAGTCGACCAGGCTTCAGGGGGAGAAGCGACGAGCACGAGCAGGTAACCGAGCAGGAGGCTCGTGAGGAGATGACGCGAACCGCTAGGCCCTTGCCGCATCACAATCCGCAATCGAATCCGTGGGTGACTTCGACGAGAGAGTCGCCGAAGTGGTGCGCCCCACTATAGAGAGCAGTACTTCCGAAAGCAACGACGTCACCGCGCATTTTTCCTCTGCACCATGAAGAGAGAGTTGAGTCCCTTGGCGCTGTTTCGGTAGGATTCCCCTTTCGATTCCTGTATACTCCGCCCCCGAGCCCATGAGCCGGCTCACGAGAACAAAGGTACGCCTGCATGCTGACCCAAGCCCTCAACATCATCTTCGGCAGTAAAAACGACCGTGAGATCAAGGCCTTGCGTCCGATCGTCGAACGCATCAATGGCCTCGAATCGAGCCTCACGCCCTTATCGGATCAAGCCCTGGCCGACAAAACGCAAGAGTTCAAGAAGCGTCTCGACGACGGGGAAACGCTCGACGACATTCTGCCCGAAGCCTTCGCGGTATGCCGGGAGATGTCCCGTCGCCGGCTCAATATGCGGCATTTCGACGTGCAGTTGATCGGCGGCATGATTTTGAACAAGGGCCGAATCGCCGAAATGAAGACCGGGGAAGGAAAAACCCTGGTGGCCACCCTCCCGCTCTATCTCAATGCGTTGGAAGGGAAGGGCGCCCATCTCGTCACCGTCAACGATTACCTGGCTAAACGCGACGCCTCGTGGATGGCCCAGCTCTATCATGCGCTCGGCCTGTCCGTCGGGATCATTCAGCACGATGCCTCATTTTTTTACGACCCGACCTATGAAGCCGCGGACAAACGGCTCCAACACTTGAGGCCCTGCACCAGGCACGAGGCCTATCGCGCGGACATCACCTACGGGACGAACAACGAATACGGATTCGATTACCTCCGCGACAACCTGATCGTCAGCGACCTCAGCCAATGTGTCCAGCGCCCACTCCACTTTGCCATCGTGGACGAAGTCGACAGCATCCTGATCGACGAAGCGCGCACACCGCTGATCATATCCGGCCCGACCGATCAGACCACCGACCTGTACTACCGGATCAATTCCATCATTCCGCAACTCAAGCCGGAGCACGACTACACCATTGAGGAAAAGACCAAGACTGCCTCGCTCACGGAAGAGGGGAACGTCCGGGTCGAAAAGTTGCTGGGCGTAGACAACCTCTACGACCTGCAACACATGGATTTGGTGCACCATGTCGTCAAAGCGCTCCAGGCCTATTCACTCTACAAGCGCGACGTCGACTATGTGGTGAAGGACGGCGAAGTCATCATCGTCGACGAGTTTACCGGCCGGTTGATGCCGGGTCGTCGCTGGAGCGACGGACTCCATCAGGCGGTGGAAGCCAAGGAAGGCGTCAAAATCGCCAATGAGAACCAGACGTTGGCCTCAGTCACCTTCCAAAACTATTTCCGCATGTACAAGAAACTGGCGGGCATGACCGGCACCGCCGACACGGAAGCGGGCGAGTTCGCCAAGATCTACAATCTGGACGTCAACGTGGTCCCGACCAACCGGGCTATGATCCGCAAAGACTACGCCGACGTCGTCTTCCGTACGGAAAAAGAAAAATTCACCGCCATCGTCGAAGAGATCAAAGACTGCCACGAGCGCGGGCAACCGGTGCTGGTCGGTACGATCTCGATCGAAAAATCCGAACGCCTGGCCGGGTATTTGGGCCGCAACGGCATCAAGCACAACGTGCTGAACGCTAAATTCCATGAGAAGGAAGCGGAAATCATCGCCCAGGCAGGACGCAAGGGCGCGGTCACCATCGCCACCAACATGGCCGGCCGTGGTACCGATATTCTCCTGGGCGGCAACGCCGATTTCCTCTTCAAGCGCGTGCTCTATCAGGACGACACTCTCACGGAGGAGCGGAAGCAGCAGATCCTGGAACAGATCAAAACCGAGTGCGAAAGGGACAAACAGGAAGTCGTCGCCTCAGGGGGTCTGCACATCCTCGGCACGGAGCGCCACGAAAGCCGCCGGATCGACAACCAGCTCCGCGGCCGCGCCGGACGTCAAGGCGACCCTGGCTCCTCGCGTTTCTACCTGTCCCTCGAAGACGATTTGATGCGCATCTTTGCCTCCGAGCGCGTCTCGCAGATGATGCTGAAGCTCGGGATGGAGGAAGGCATACCGATCGAACATGGCATGGTCACACGTGCCATTGCCAACGCTCAGAAAAAAGTCGAGGCGCACAACTTCGAAGTCCGTAAACAGCTCCTCGAATACGACGACGTGATGAATAAACAGCGGGAAGTGATCTACCAGCACCGCCACGCCGTGTTGGCCGGTGAGCACATCCAGCAAGATATTCACGACATGATGAAGGATCTCGTCAACGCCTTCGTCGACACCTATTGTCCGGTCGATCAATACCAGGAAGAATGGGATTTCAACGGCCTCGGAGAAGCCTTGCAGGGCCAGTTCGCGCTCGACATCACTCAAGGCAAGGGCAGCGTGGCCGACCACTTCAAGGATGTCGGCCGAGATGCGCTGATCGACGAAATCCAAACCCAGGTTCGCCGCGCCTACGACCAGAAAGAGCAGGAACTCAGCGTTGAACTCATGCGGTACCTGGAAAAGATGCTGCTCCTGCAAGTGATCGACCACCATTGGAAGGATCACCTGCTCGGCATGGACCACCTGCGGGACGGTATCGGCCTGCGGGGGTATGGGCAGAAGGACCCGTTGATCGAGTACAAGCGAGAAGGCTTCGACATGTTCTCCTCCATGATGGAGCGCATCAAGTCCGATGTGCTGGAGCGCATGTTCCGGGTCCAAGCCGTCCGGGGCGAGCAACCACCCCCGCCGGCTCCTGAACCGACGCCGCCGCCACACATGGTACTCAACCGCAGCGACGAACCGGCCACCCAAACCGTCCAGAGCCAGGCGGACAAGACCGGCCGCAACGATCCCTGCCCCTGCGGAAGCGGAAAAAAATTCAAGAAGTGCCACGGGGCATAACGAGAGGCGAAACCACACTGCGTCGCTTCGCGCGGAAGTTCGGCCGGCCTATGCCTCGCTCGCCTCACGATGCAACTTGTTCCTCCTTCCTGCAAAAAATCACAATAGGTACTGAAGGGGCAACAACGGTCTCCCCATTTCATTATTCTCTTCATTTGGAGGAAGACCAGGTGGCCTCCATCCGCGCGCAGCGGAAGGGACCCGCTCGGGGATAGGTGGAGCGAGCACGCTGGGGCTGTTCGCCGTGACAGGACCCGCACCATTCCTCCCTTTTCGCCTTGACTTGCCGCAGAGCCAGCGGCTAATCTAACCCACTCTTTTCCCTAGAGAATCCGGTAGGAGAGCTGTTTCGCGCGACGGCGCCTGAAACAGGAGTCGACTACCGACAAGCGTGGTGTCACTTTGAGCACTGGGCATCCTCAACTCCTGGCGAATATCAAGGCTGAAATCGCGGCCATGGGTCCGATTTCGTTCGCTCGTTTCATGGAGCTCGCCCTCTATCATCCCCAATACGGCTATTACGTCAGACCCGTCGACGATCCAACACAAGAACGGATCGGATGGTCGGGTGATTTCTATACGAGTTCCGACGTACATCCCATTCTCGGACAGGCCCTGGCCAAACAAGCCCAGCAACTCGATGCCTGCCTTGGTCATCCGAATCCATTCACCGTGGTAGAGATGGGGCCGGGAAAGGGACTGCTGGCGCGCGATTTTCTGGCGGCCTGCCAACAGGCTCCCGCAAACCTCGGTGCACGCCTTCGATATATCCTCATCGAACGCAGCGCATCGATGCGCGCACAGCAGCAGCAGGCGATCGGGCCGTGGGTCGACCAGACCGGTCGTGTCGCGTGGGTGGATCGACTGGAAGATCTTCCTCCCGACAGCGTCACCGGCCTCTTCTTCTCCAATGAGCTGGTCGACGCGTTTCCCGTCCATCGGCTCGCGGTGATCGACGGTCGCCCACAGGAACTCTACGTGGATGTGCGTGATGGTCGATTCACAGAGGTCTATCGTCCGCTCTCAGACGAACTCGCGTCCTACTTGCGTGAAGGCGCCATCAGCCTGCCGGACGGCTATCGGACGGAAATCAACCTTGGCGCAGTCCACTGGATGAAACAAGTCGCGGAGGTCATGAACCGTGGGGCCGTCCTGACGATTGATTACGGCCATACAGCTGAAGACCTCTATGGGCCCGAGCGCAAGAACGGCACGTTCCTCTGCTATTACAGCCAGACGACCTCGGAAGATGCGTACGACCGAGTTGGAATGCAGGACATGACCGCTCATGTAGATTTCACCGCTCTGGCGCGTGTAGGCCAACAAGCCGGTCTTGAGGTCACGGGGTTCACGAATCAGATGAGTTTCCTGATCGGCCTTGGCGCCGAGCAATTCCTGGACTCCCTCGAGCCAGAATCCGCGGAGTTTTACGCTGCCATTCACCTGTTGCGGCCGGACGGCATGGGCCGAACCTTCAAGGTTCTGGTCCAACATAAGGGAATGGCCACGCCGGAGTTGGACGGGCTGAAATTCAAACCCTTCTTCGGATCGATTTTGAACACGAACGGGGCGTCATCCGTCAATCGTCAGACGTCAGCCGACGTTTCACGAACGACACGTCACACGTCACAGGTCTGTCATGGGTAGCGAAGCGGCGCCGCTGAATTACATCCCGATCCTGATTTTTATCGTGATCGCTTTTGCCTTCGGCGCGGTGCAGATTCTCCTTGGGCGCATCGTCAGGCCGAGTCGGCCCTATCGAGCCAAACTCGCGCCCTACGAGAGCGGCAGCCCGCTCTTTTCCGACGCGAAGGTGCAGTTCCCGATCCGGTACTACATCATTGCGATGCTCTTCGTGATCTTCGACATCGAGATCGTCTTTATGTTCCCTTGGGCGGTCGCGTTCAAAAAATTGGGCCTGGTGGGATTGGCCGAGATGGTGGTCTTCATCGCGATCCTGATCGTCGGGTTCTGGTATGCGTGGAAAAAAGGGGCGCTCGAATGGGACTGAGTATGGGAGCTAGGGTGAGCAGCCTGGCCGCCTCTGTCGCTTACGGAACGCGCGGCCTCAGAAGCCCCTCGTTCGACGCGTGCAATCAGAGGCGGTCAGACCGCTCATTCTCCTTCTCGCGAGAGAAAATAGGAAAGTGAGAGGACTATGAGTTTTCTAGAAAGACAACTCGATGCCAATGTGTTGACGACGAACCTCGATGCCTTCGTCGGCTGGGCGCGCAAATCGTCCTTGTGGCCGATGACGTTCGGATTGGCCTGTTGCGCCATCGAAATGATCGCGAGCGTCTCGTCGCGGTATGACATCGACCGCTTCGGCGCCGGTGTCTTCCGGGCCTCGCCCCGGCAGTCCGATTTGATGATCGTGGCCGGTACGGTTTCGCGCAAAATGGCACCGGTGATCCGTCGCATTTACGACCAGATGGCCGAGCCGCGCTATGTCATCTCGATGGGCTCCTGCGCGACGTCCGGCAATCACTACAACAGCTATGCCGTCGTGCAGGGCGTGGATCAGATCGTTCCGGTGGACGTATATATTGCCGGCTGCCCGCCCCGTCCTGAGGCGCTGCTGGACGGGCTCTTGAAATTGCAGGAAAAGATTCAGCGCGAAAAGATTTTTGTGCGGTAACCCGGGCGTGAATTGGTGACCGTGCGGGGTTGACGCTCCCCACCTGACTCACCGGATCACAACCTCCTAGTTGTTTCATCACGATGCAACCACTGCTCGAACGACTCATGACCGCTTTCCCCGACGCCATCCGTGGCGTGGAGGTGGATGCTGCGCGTAACGAGGTGACCGCCCGGGTGGCTGCCGCCCGGATCGTGGACGTCGCGCGTTGGTTGCACGACACGCCCGAAGCGGCGTTCGATCACATCACCGATATTTGCTCCGTCGACTACCCCAACGACCCGGAACGGTTCGAGGTGATTTATCAGTTGCTCTCCCTCTCGCACCGCCGGCGGATCAGGCTGAAAGCGCGAGTCACAGAAGAGACGCCTCAGATCGCCTCCGTTACCGGTATCTGGAAGGGTGCCGAATTCATGGAGCGCGAAGTGTATGACCTCATGGGGATCACCTTCGTCGGGCATCCGGACCTTCGTCGCATTCTTCTGCCGGACGACTACGAAGAGGGGCATCCCCTGCGCAAAGACTTTCCCGCTGAAGGGCGAGGCTGGCGCAGTTCGTTCCCGTTCATCCCCCGTTTGGATGAGGCTCCCGAGGAACAGACGGAGGGAGAGATCCCGGAAGAGGAAAAGCAAGTCTATCGGGCAACCGAACAGCAAAGCGGAACGAGACGGCGCGAAGAGTTGCTCCTGAACATGGGCCCGCAACATCCCAGCACCCACGGCGTACTCCGGGTCGTGTTGGAACTGGACGGCGAGCGAATCATCAAAGCGACCCCGGACCTGGGGTATCTGCATCGCGGCGTGGAAAAGTTGGCGGAAGGCCTCCATTACATGCAGGTCATTCCCCACACCGACCGCCTCGACTATGTCTGCGCGATGACCAACAACTACGCGTACGTACGCGCGGTGGAAAAACTGCTCGACATCACGGTGCCGGAGCGGGCGGAGTATGTCCGTACCATCGTCGCCGAAATGCAGCGGATCATCGGCCATCTCTTCTGGCTGGGCACCCAGGCCCTCGACATCGGCGCCATGACCGTCTTTTTCTGGACGTTTCGCGAGCGCGAAATCCTCCTGGACATGTTCGAAAAATTGTGCGGTGCGCGCCTGACATTGAACTACTACCGCATCGGCGGCGTCGACAGCGATTTCACACCCGATCTTGTGGGCCGGCTGAAGGCGTTTCTGCAGACGTTCCCGGACAAGGTCAACGAATACAATCAACTGCTCATGTCCAACCGGATCTGGGTCGGGCGAACCAAAGATATCGCGGTGATTTCGGCGGAAGACGCCATCAACTTCGGCCTCACCGGGCCGACGTTGCGAGGATCGGGCGTCGATTATGACATCCGCAAGTATGAGCCCTACGGCGTCTACAACAAGGTTGAATGGGAAGTACCCGTCGGCAAACGGGGCGACACCTACGATCGATATTGGGTGCGCATGGAAGAAATGCGGCAGAGCGCACGCATCATCGCGCAATGCCTCGACCAAATGCCGGAAGGGCCGATCATGGCGGACGTGCCGCATGTGATTCCCCCGCCAAAGGCGAAGGTCATGCGCGACATGGAGAGCTTGATTCATCACTTTATTATCTTTACGCAAGGGTTCAAGCCGCCCAAAGGCGAAACCTATTGCGGGACCGAAGCGCCTAAAGGCGAACTCGGATTTTTCATTGTGAGCGACGGCAGCCCCCGCCCATACCGGCTCAAGATCCGCGCCCCGTCTTTTATTCACATGGGCGCGTTCGACCACATGGCGCGAGGGTATTTGATTTCTGACATCATCACGATCTTCGGCACCTACGATATCGTGATGGGAGAATGTGATAGATGACCGCGAGGATTCACAGTGCCTCCTTGCTCGCAGATCGCGCACCATCAGAATGTGCTCGATCGATGCGCGCAGTTGGAGGCACCGCGACCCCTGCGGTCCTCAAAGGCGGCGAGGCTGGGGGCTTGGACGCGCACACGTTGGAACACCACAGCTCACTCTTTTGGTAGAAGAGATATGTTGAAGGAAAAATGTCAGGCGGAAATTGATGAGATCCTCTCCCGGTACCCGGTGAAGCGCTCGGCGCTCTTGCCGCTACTGTATCTGGCCCAGCGGGAAGACGGGTATGTCACGGAAGCGGCGATGCAGGAAATCGCCGGCATCTTGAAGCTGACCCCGCCGCAGGTGTATGAGACGGCCACGTTTTATACGATGCTGAATCTCAAGCCGGTGGGCAAGTTCCACCTGCAGGTCTGCAAATCGTTGATGTGCGCCCTCGTGGGGTCCGACACCGTCATCGGCTGGATTGGCACCAAGCTCGGGATCAAGCCCGGGGAAACGACGCCGGACAAGCTCTTCACGCTCAGCATCGTGGAATGTCTGGCCGCGTGCGGGACGGGCCCTATGATGCAGGTCAATGACGACTATTATGAGCGTCTGACGGAAGACAAACTGGATCGCATTCTGACGGACTTGCGGCAGACCGGTACGTCATCGCTGAAAACGGGCCCGTTTATGTGGCCGGAACCGGAACATGCGAAGCCGGGGGCGTGAAACATGAATCGTATCTCGTCGGTCGCAAGCAAGAAAAACGGGGGATCGCACGCTTCACGCCTCACGGACGACGCTTCACGAGACTAAAGACTATGCCGAAGTACGAACCCATTTTGTTGAAGAATATGCTGCTGCCCGGCTATGCCGGGTCGCTGGCCGAATATGAACGCGCCGGTGGGTACCAGGCCATCCGGAAAGTGCTTGGACAGCTCAGCCCGACGGACGTGACCGGTATCGTCATGAAATCCGGATTGCGTGGGCGCGGTGGCGCCGGGTTTCCGACCGGTGTGAAATGGGGCTTTCTGCCGAAAGACTACCAAGGTCCCCGTTACCTCTGCTGCAATGCCGACGAGAGCGAACCAGGCACGTTCAAAGATCGCCAACTCATCGAGCGCGATCCGCATCAGCTGTTGGAAGGGATGTTGATCGCCTGCTACGCGATCGGCGCCGCCAGTGCCTACATTTATATTCGCGGCGAATTCGTGTTGGGCGCCAAGATTCTCGAAGCCGCCATCAAGGACGCGCGTGCCGCCGGCTATGTCGGGAAAAACATCTTCGGATCCGGCACGTCCATCGATATCTGGGTCCATCGCGGAGCAGGCGCGTATATCTGCGGGGAAGAAACAGCTCTGCTGGAATCGCTCGAAGGGAAACGCGGGCTCCCACGCGTCAAGCCGCCATTCCCGGCCACGCATGGCCTGTACAATAAGCCGACCGTGGTCAACAACGTCGAGACCCTCGCCAACCTGCCGCACATCGTGAATCGTGGGGCAGAATGGTTCGCCGCCATCGGCTCGCCGCCCAAGAGCACAGGCACCCGGGTCTTCTGCGTGAGTGGACACGTGAAACAACCGGGCAACTATGAAGTCCCGATGGGTATCACATTCCGCGAATTGATCTATGAACATGCCGGTGGCATGCGAGGGAACAAACCGCTCAAGGCGTTCATCCCCGGAGGAGCCTCCGCTCCGTTCCTGACGCCGGAACATTTGGACGTGAAACTGGATTTCGAATCCGTTGCCTTGGCGGGTTCCATGCTGGGGTCCGGCGGCGTCACCGTCATGGAAGAGGGCACCGACATGGTGTGGGCCGCGCTGCGCCTGATGGAATTTTTCTACCACGAGTCCTGTGGCAAGTGCAGTCCCTGCCGGGAGGGCAGTTCCTGGCTCGTCCAGATCATGCGCCGGATCGTCAATAAGCGCGGTCGCCTGTCGGACCTTGAAACGTTGACCGACCTATGTAAGAACATCGCCGGTCGGACGGTCTGCGCCTTCGGCGACGCCGAGGTGTCCCCGATCTTGAGCACACTCAAACATTGGCGCCAGGAATATGTCGACATGATTCAGGCCGCTGAGGCGGCCAACCTGATCCGACCGGAACCAGTGGGAACGAAGCATTGACGTATCTCGTGAAGTGTATCGCGTCATCGGAGAAGAACCGACGCTGTGCATCTCTCACAACACTGCACGCTTCACGAGCGATGAACGACGTACATTATGCCTGATCAAAAGCCAGACACAGTCCGCCTCACTATCGACGGTACCACGGTCGCGGTTCCCAAGGGCACCCTCGTGATCGAGGCCGCCCGGCGCGTCGGCGTGATGATCCCGCATTTCTGCTATCACCCCAAGCTGAAGCCCGACGCGAATTGCCGGATGTGCCTGGTGGAAATCGAAAAGATGCCGAAACTGCAGACGGCGTGTAGCACGCCCGTTGCCGAAGGCATGGCCGTCCGTACCGCCACCACCACCGTCGATGACGCGCACAAGTCCGTGCTGGAATTCATCCTGGCCAACCATCCGCTTGATTGTCCGGTCTGCGACCAGGGTGGAAAGTGCGACCTCCAGGATTTTTCACATCAATACACGCCGACCACCAGCCGGTTTACCGAAACCAAACGCATCTTCCAGAAAGAATACTTCAGCCCGCTCATTGAGACGCAAATGAATCGCTGCGTCCAATGCCTGCGCTGCGTGCGCTATTGCGACGAGATCATGGACGTCAAAGCGCTGGCGCCGGTGGGCCGCGGCACGATGACGGAGATCAAGCACTTCGGGCCACACGAACTCGATTGCGAGTTCTGCGGCGGATGCATTCAAATTTGCCCGGTCGGCGCCATTACCAGCCGCCTGTCGATGTACGAATACCGCCCCTGGATGCTCAAACGGGCCGACACCATTTGCACCTTCTGCGGCGACGGCTGCCGGATCACCGTGCAAACCAAGGGCAACGAGCTGATTGAGGTGAACTCCGCACACGGTGCCGGCCGGAACAACGGTGATCTCTGTGCCCGCGGATTTTTCGGTTTCCATGCCAGCAGCCACCCCGACCGCCTGACCCATCCGCTGATTCGACGAGACGGCGCACTGGTGGAGACCACCTGGGAAGAGGCGCTGGAGTTTGTCGCCGCCCAGGCCCTTCGGTTGAAATTAGCGCACGGCGCGGACGCATTCGGCGGACTGGTCTCCTCCCGTTGCACAAACGAAGACGTCTATGTGTTCCAGAAGTTCATGCGCCAGGTGATCGGCACTAATCGGGTCGATAGCAGCGCACGGTACGGCCATCTAAACGGTGTCCACGCCTTGCGGCGCGTCCAAGGCACCCATCGTTGGACCATTGCCTTCGAAGGCATCGTCGCTGCCAACGCCCTGCTCTTGGTCGGCACCAATATCACCGAAACCAGCCCGATCACCGGACTCAAAGTGAAAGAAGCCGTCAAAAAGCGGCAGGCGGCACTCGTCACGATGGAAACCTTACATCCGGCCGTCGATACGCTGAGCAATATTACGAATCTGGCCACACACCACTTCCAAACCCATCCCGAGCAGTTCGGCAACACCGTCCTCGGACTGCTCAAGGCGGTGGTGGATGGGAATCTGGTAGACGCCACCCTCACTCAACAGTCGCCTGGCTTCGTCCAACGCGTCACCACCGCCTTGAACGGGATCTCCTGGGACGTCTTGGAAGCCGCCACCGGCCATCCACGGACTCACTGGGCAGAGACCGCTCAGCTCTTGGCGAAGGCCAAGCGCCTGGTCGTGCTGGTTGGAAACGGCGTCCTGCGTCATCCGGGAGCGGGCGCGACGACCACGAATCTCCTCGACCTGCTGATCCTCCTCGGCAAGCTGGACCAACCCGGCTGCGGGCTTGGACCGCTGGCGGAAGAAAATAACGATCAGGGCACGGTGGAGATGGGCGCGGTCGCCGAATTCATCCCCGGACCGATGCCGCTCAACGATCAAGCGGCGCGCGACCGCTTGACCTCGGTCTGGCGGGAAGAATTGCCGCGAACCCCCGGGGCCTCGCTCATCGAGATGCTGGCCGCAGCCAACAAGGGGACACTCAAAGCCTTGTTTGTCCTCGGTGAGAACCCAGTCGGCACGTTACCCGCCGCCGCCCAGGCCAAAGAAGCCCTGGCCAAACTGGACCTGCTGGTCTGTCAGGAGCTCTTTCTCACGGAGACGGCGGCCATGGCCCATGTGGTGCTCCCCGTCTGCTCGTACATGGAAAAAGACGGCACCTTTACCAATTCCGAAGGCCATGTCCAGGCCGTTCGGCAGGCGATCAATCCGATCGGAGACAGCCGCCCGGATTGGGAAATATTGTCCGCCGTGTCTGTGTTGATGGGGGTTCCGCTCGAATATGGCGACGCGCGGGAGATCCTCAAAGAAATCCGAAGCGTGATCCCCGGGTACGGCCTGCTGGGGCCAACCCCGACGCCTCCCAAGATCGACCAAGCAATATTGAGCCAGTATTTGGCCGAAGAGGCTGCTCTCGACATCAACGCCCGATACGCCGTTCGTCCTGCACCCAAACCGGCGGGCGACGTCTTCACGTTGACGTTCACACAGACGCTCTTTCATTCGGGCAAGTTGTCGACACGCTCGAAGGGGTTGCTGCAATTACAGAAACACGGAGTGTTGTCCATCAACCCGGCTGATGCCACCAGGCTAGGGCTCACGGACGGGTCCACCGTCAAGGTGTCTAATACACGCGGGGCCATCACCACGACGGTGACGCTACGCGAGCGGGTCCCTGCCGGTGTGTTGTGGTTCCCGGAGCATTTCGACGGCGAGGCTAAACAGCTCGCGGAATGGACGATTGATCCCCAGACTCAAATCCCCTATTTTAAGCTCGCGCACGTATCTCTGGCGAAGGTCTCATAGGACGAGACGAGGAGTATTGTTGTCATGGAAATCGGATTACGACTGGCGGTGTCCTTAGCTCAAATCGCCGCGGTGATGGGAGTGGTGATGCTGACCGTCATGGTCCTCACCCTCGCTGAGCGCAAAGTCCTCGGCTGGATGCAAGATCGGATGGGTCCGATGGAAGTCGGTCCTTACGGCGTCCTCCAACCCATCGCCGACGGGCTCAAACTCTTCTTCAAAGAAGACATCATCCCAGCCGGGGCAAATCGCTTCCTCTTTACGCTGGCACCGATTCTGGCACTGGTGCCGGCCATGATCGGGTTCGCGGTGATTCCCTTCGGGCCAAGCATGACCATCGAGCTGTTCGGCATGCAGGTCAAGCCGTTCGTGATCAGCGATATCAACATCGGCATTCTGTACATCCTGGCCTTTGCCTCGATCGGCGCCTACGGCATCATCCTTGGCGGCTGGTCCTCGAACAGCAAATACTCGCTCCTCGGCGGACTCCGTTCCGCCGCGCAGGTCATCAGCTACGAATTGAACGTCGGCCTGGCGATCGTGGGTGTCATTCTGCTGTCCGGTTCACTCAGTCTGGTGAAGATCACCGAGGCGCAGGCTGGCGGATTCTGGAACTGGTTCGTGATTGCCATGCCGTTCCCTCAGATTTTCGCCTTCGTGGTCTACGTGATCTCGTCGGTCGCAGAAACGAACCGGGTGCCGTTCGACCTGCCGGAAGCGGAAAGCGAATTGGTTGCGGGATTCTTCACGGAATACAGCGGCATGCGGTTTGCGTTTTTCTTCATCGCGGAATACGCGAACATGATCCTGGTCTCCTGTGTGGCTGCGGCACTCTTCCTGGGCGGGTGGAACGCCCCCTATCCCGGCACGATCCTGGGGCACCTCGGGCTGGATGCGCTGGCCTGGATCGAAAACGTCGTCTGGTTTGCCGCCAAGGTCTACTTTTTCCTCTTCCTGTTCTTTTGGTTGCGGGCCACGCTGCCCCGCCTGCGGTATGACCAACTCATGCGGTTCGGCTGGAAAGTGATGTTGCCCATCGCGCTCGGCAACATCGTGTTGACGGCGATTGCCGCCTACTTCTTCCCGCGGTAACGGAGTGCCATGAACGCCGCTGTCACAGCAGACACCAAACGGAAACCGTCATTCAGCGATTGGCTGAAGACGTTGACGTTTTATGAGCTCCTGGTGGGCATGAAAGCCACACTCACGCACCTGCTCAACTACAAACCCATCACGCTGCAATACCCGCACGAAAAGCGCCTGCTGCCGGACAACTACCGAGGCATGCTGTCGCTGTTGCGGTATGACGACGGAACGGAGAAATGCGTGGGATGTGATCTCTGCGAAGCGGCCTGCCCCTCGCGTGTGATCCGCGTCGTCAGCGGCGAAGTACCCGGCGAGCCGACCAAGCGGTATTCCAAAGAATACTATATGGACATGACGCGCTGTCTGTTCTGCGGACTCTGCGTCGACGCCTGTCCCGTGGATGCCCTCGCCATGACCCGCGAATTTGAATGGGCCGTATACGACAAGCGCCAACTCCATCTCAATAAGCAACAGCTGCTCGCCATCGGCGACCGCGCATTCCCAGTCCGGGAAAAGCGCCTCGAGCTGCAGCATCCGAACGTGGCGTTTTTCAACGTCACGTTCAAGCATCTCCCGCAAAAGGAGAACTAGGCCGCCCGCCTCGTCCTCCGTGCTGGCCCCCCACACAGAGACGATCGAGGCGCAACAGGCTGCCACCGGAGCGACAGGGGACAGGGCCATTGATCTGATTCGGACTCGATAGCGGACGCATGGACCACATTTTCTTTTTTTATTTTGCTGCAGTGATCGCCGGCACCTCCGTACTGGTCGTCGCCTTGCGTAACCCCGTGTACAGCGCGCTGGCGTTGCTGATCATGTTTTTTCACGTGGCGGGCCTGTACGTCACGCTGCATGCCGAATTCCTGGCCGCCGTGCAGATCGTCGTGTATGCCGGCGCCATTCTGGTGCTATATCTGTTCGTGGTCATGCTCCTGAGCATCAAATCTGAAGAGCGGTATCACAACCAACTCCCGGTGGCGGGACTCTTGGGCGTCACCCTTTGCACGGAAGTGCTGTTGCTGCTCATTCAAGCCCGGAGCGTCCCTTCGGCTCCAACTGGTTCGACGGATGCCGCCGCGGCAACAGGCAATACGGAAATGATCGGCGAGGCCTTGTATTCCACCTATTTGTTTCCCTTCGAAGTGGCCTCACTGATTCTCCTTGTCGCCATGATCGGGGCAATTATTTTGGCCAAGAAAGACATCATCGAGAGCACGAAGTGATCGCCGGCGAGACGACGAGCGATTACCCGGTACCTATGACCTACAGGCGCGTATGACCGTTCCCTTATCGTATTATCTGGTTCTGAGTGGGTTTGTGTTCCTCACTGGTGTGGTGGGGGTCTTGATCCGGCGCAATATCATTGTCATTTTGCTCTCGGTCGAACTGATGTTGAATGCCACGAACATCAACTTCGTCGCCTTTTCGGAATATTTCCATCAGGTGGCTGGCCAGGTATTCGTCTTTTTCGCCTTGACCGTCGCGGCGGCAGAAGTGGCCGTGGGACTGGCCATCATCATCGCCCTTCACCGGACCAATTCATCGATGTATATCGACGATCTCAATTTGTTGAAACGATAGGTTGACTGTACCGACCATGATGTACGCGCTGATCCCATTTCTTCCATTGTTCTCTTTCCTGATCGTCGGCATCGGGGAACAATGGATCAAGGATCGTGCCCATCTGGTGGCCGTCCCGGCCATGGCGGGATCCTTCCTGCTGTCGCTGCTGGCCCTGCATGATGTCGCCACCGGCGCACCCATCAATGTGACCCTGTACACCTGGCTGACGTCGGGCAATCTGGATATTCACATCGGCATTTCCATCGACCGCCTGACCGCCGTCATGCTGATCCTGGTTACCACCGTCAGCACGTTGGTGCACATCTACACCATCGGGTACATGCACGGTGAGCCCGGCTACGCCCGATTCTTCGCCTATATCGCCCTCTTCACCTTCTCGATGCTGATGCTGGTGATGGCGGACAACCTCTTGCAGTTGTTCGTCTTCTGGGAAGCGGTCGGACTCTGTTCCTACCTCCTCATCGGACATTGGTATGAGCGGCCGAGCGCCTGCGCAGCCGCCACGAAGGCCTTTCTGGTCAATCGCGTCGGAGACTTCGGCTTTATCCTCGGGCTCTTTCTCGTGTGGGTGACCTTCGGTTCACTCGATTACGTCACCATCTTTGCCCACGCGCAAGAACTGGCGTCCAACACGACAAACCTGCTCGGCCCCTTCGGCGGCACCTGGAACGTGTCGGTCATGACGATGATCTGTCTCCTGCTCTTTACCGGAGCCGTCGGCAAATCCGCGCAAGTCCCGCTGCATGTCTGGCTCCCCGATGCGATGGAAGGCCCGACTCCGATTTCGGCTTTGATCCATGCCGCCACCATGGTCACGGCAGGCGTCTTCATGGTCGCACGATTAGCCCCGCTCTATAACCTGTCGCCCACGGCCATGACCGTCGTCGCCCTGATCGGTGCGCTCACCATGATGCTGGGGGCCACCATTGCCCTGACCCAGACGGACATCAAACGGGTGGTCGCCTATTCGACCATGAGCCAGCTTGGGTACATGGTCATGGCTTGCGGTTTGGGCGCCTACAGCGCCGGCATGTATCACCTGCTCACCCATGGTGCCTTCAAGGCGCTTCTGTTTTTGGGATGCGGCTCCGTCATCATCGCGCTGCATCACGAACAAGACATGCGTCACATGGGAGGCTTGAAGGACAAGCTTCCGGTCACCTATTGGACCTTCCTCGTGGGCTCACTCGCGTTGGCCGGATTCCCGCTGACCGCGGGGTTCTTCAGCAAGGATGATCTCCTGGTCTCCTCCTGGTCGGCCGGGCCTCTGGGCCAGGTCCTGACGA
The DNA here is from genome assembly GCA_016788885.1 of Nitrospira sp. Lineage (NCBI taxonomy): Bacteria > Pseudomonadati > Nitrospirota > Nitrospiria > Nitrospirales > Nitrospiraceae > Nitrospira > Nitrospira sp. Next base: position 82,662 of record JAEURX010000075.1, read on the forward strand.
TCTGCGGATTGCTGACGGCTGGCCTGACCGCCTTCTATAGTTTCCGGCTCGTGTTCGTCACCTTCTGGGGCAAGTCTCACGTCGATCCCCACCATGCGGGGCATGTTCATGAACCTTCGACGACGATGACCGCGCCCTTGATGGTATTGGCCGTGCTGAGCATTGTCGCCGGCTATCTTGGCATTCCGGCATTCCTGGAGCCGGTCTTCCACGGCGAGGGGGCTGCGGGCCATCATGAAGGAAACGCGGCCTTAGGCATCATGGCGGTGGCGACACTGATGGGATTGAGCGGCATCGCGGCCGCCTATTATCTGTACGTGCTGAACCCGACGCTGCCTGATCGCCTCGCGAAGCAGTGGCGCGCCGCGTACGAGTTGTCGTTACACAAGTGGTATATCGACGAAGCCTATGACCGTTCCCTGGTCCGCCCGACCCTGTCTGCGGCACAAGGGATGTGGAAACATGTCGATGTAGCGATCATCGACGGCGCGGTCAATGGCGTCGCCCGTGCGATTGCCTGGGGCGGCTGGTTTATCAGACTGACACAGAGCGGGCAAACGCAGCATTACGCCCTTGGCATGACGTTGGGCGCCGTCGTCATCCTGACGGTCTACTTGCTGCTGTAGTTGGAAGAGATATTAGAATCCCGAATAACCGGTAGATCCTGTTACGTTTCACCCGTGGAGTAGATTTTCGTGACGTCGTTTCCCTGGTTGAGCCTAATCGTATTTTTCCCGCTGATCGGAGCCGTGCTTTGCTTCCTGGTCAAGGCTGAGTCCTCACGCTGGGTGGCGCTCTCCTTCACCGTCGGTAACTTCTTCCTTTCTTTGCCACTGTGGTGGTTGTTCGACACCTCCAACGCTCAGATGCAGTTCGTGGAACGGGCCTCCTGGATCAATTCCCCGCCAGTCAACTATAGCCTGGGCATGGACGGCATCAGTTTTCCACTGGTGCTCATGACCACCTTCCTCATGCCGTTTTGCGTCACCGTCTCCTGGACTGCGATCGAGAAGCGCGTGCCGCTCTTCATGTCCATGCTCCTGGTCATGGAAACGGCGATGGTCGGCGTGTTCGTGGCACTGGACTTCGTCCTGTTCTACGTGTTCTGGGAAGTCATGCTGATTCCGATGTATCTATTGATCGGCGTCTGGGGCGGTCCGAATCGCCTGTATGCGGCGATCAAATTTTTCCTCTACACGTTGGCTGGAAGTTTGCTCCTGCTGGTCGCCATCCTCGCCCTGTACTTCCAGGGTGGACACACCTTCGACATTCTGGAACTGAGCCGCGGAACGTACGGCGCCACGCTCCAAATGTGGCTGTTCCTGGCCTTCTTCGCCGCCTTCGCCGTGAAGGTGCCGATGTTCCCGTTCCATACCTGGTTGCCGGACGCCCACGTGGAAGCACCGACTGCGGGCAGCGTCATTCTGGCCAGCGTGCTGCTGAAAATGGGTACGTATGGATTCCTCCGCTTCACCTTGCCGATGCTTCCCGATGCCACGGTGGCATTCACCAAACCGATGATTGCGCTGTCGATCGTGGCCATCATTTACGGAGCCTATATGGCGCTGGCGCAGACCGACATCAAGAAACTGATCGCCTACTCCAGCGTCAGCCACATGGGTTTTGTCACGTTGGGCATCTTCGTGCTGAATATTCAGGGGATTGAAGGCGCGGTGATGCAAATGGTCAATCACGGCATCACGACCGGCGGCCTCTTCCTCTGCGTCGGCATCATCTATGAACGGACCCACAGCCGCCAGATTCTCGACAACACCGGACTGGCCGGCCCCATGCCGCGTTACGCCATTTTCCTGATGATTTTTGCCTTGTCCTCGCTTGGGCTGCCGGGCACCAACAGTTTCGTGGGGGAATTCCTGGTGCTGGCCGGTACGTTTGTCTGGAGTCAGTTTGCTACGGCCTTTGCCGCACTGGGCGTCATCCTGGCCGCCGCATATATGCTCTGGCTCATGCAGCGAGTCGTATTCGGAACCCCGGCAGCCGCCCATCGAGACCATCTCCTGGACCTCAATGCCAGGGAGACAGCGACATTGGTACCATTGATCGTGCTGGTGTTCGTCCTGGGGATCTTTCCGAATCCACTCTTGAGCCGCATGCATGCCAGCGTGACACATCTGCTGAACGGACCGAAGGCTCCGGCCTATGCGATCGTGCCGCCACCGGCCTCGGCCTCGACACCGGCCACACCGACCCTAGCGGCCGCGCAGCCCATTTCATCTTCTGAACAGGCAGCCACACGATGAGCATATCGCTTCAAGATCTTCTGGCGATCCTTCCCGAACTGATTGTCATCGGAGCCGCCTGTCTCGTCCTGGCCTTGGACCCCATTCTGGAGACGGCGAAGAAGGACGTGCTGGCCTGGCTGACCCTGGGGGCGCTGGCCATGTGTCTCGGCCTGACCTCGTCACAGGTGACCGGCCGCACGTATGCCTTCAGCAACATGGTGATCCTTGATTCGTACGCGGCATTCTGGAAACTGCTCCTCTATATCGTAACCGGACTGACCGTGCTCCTTTCCCTTACCTACTTGAAAGCCGAACGATTGAGCATCGGCGAGTATTACGGTTTCATTCTGCTGGCGCTGGCAGGGATGATGGTCATGGTCTCCGGGGCCGACCTGCTCACGATCTACCTCGGCACAGAGCTCATGTCGCTTTCGCTCTACGTGATGGCCGGACTCAAACGGACGGAGGCCCGCTCACTCGAAGCATCTGCCAAATACTTTGTGCTGGGCGCCTTTTCATCCGGCATCTTGTTATATGGCATTTCCCTACTCTTCGGCCTAGCCGGCAGCACCCGTTTATCGGTGATCGCCGAGGCGATTGCGATGCAGGGCACGAGCAATCCGATCTTGTCTCTGGCCTTGGTCCTGCTGGCGGTTGGATTCGGATTCAAATTGGCCGTGGTCCCCTTTCACATGTGGACGCCGGACGTCTACCAAGGCGCACCGACCTCGGTCACCGCCTTCATGGCTGTCGCCTCAAAAGCCGCCAGCTTCGGCGCCTTCCTGCGCGTGTTTGTGGAAGGCTTGGGAGGGGCAAGCGCCGACTGGTCGGTCCTCTTCACGATTATCTGTCTGGCCACCCTGGCCCTGGGGAATCTCGTCGCGATCGTGCAAACCAACATCAAGCGCATGCTCGCCTATTCGAGTATCGCCCATGCCGGCTATGCGCTGATCGGCGTCGTGGTCGCCGGGGGGCATCGCGGCGACGGCACCGTGGGCGGTTTCGCCAGCGTGTTACTCTACATCGCGATCTATTCGTTCATGACGCTGGGAGCCTTCGCGCTGATCGGCATGTTGCGCAAGGAAGGGCAAGAGAGCGAAAACATCGAAGACTATGCGGGCCTCGCCAAGCGCGAGCCGCTGGCGGCGTTCTTCATGCTGGTCTTTCTGGTGTCCTTGGCCGGTATTCCTCCGACCGCGGGCTTCATCGGCAAGTTCTACATTTTCATGGCCGCCGTGAACGGCGGTATGACCTGGCTGGCAGTCGTGGCCGTCATCTTCGCCGCGATTTCAGCCTTCTATTACCTGCGCATCGTGATGGTCATGTACATGCGAGAGCCGGAAGGAACCGCCGCCTCTCAGTCCCGGCTGGAAACCTCGCCGGCACTGTCGTTCGTCCTGGCCTGCGCCCTCGCCGGCGTCGTCTTTCTCGGTCTGTTCCCGAACGGCCTCTGGTCGCTGGCCACCCATGCGGCGCCGCTCCTCAAATAACGCTGTGCCCGGGACGCATCACTTCACAGACCTCCACCGCCTCTTCGAGGCCGGCGGATCGACGTTCCTGCACCGCATCCTGGAACCATCTGTAGACGTCCATCGCTCCGCACCGATCTTGAATCGCGCGGGCCTGCATGACTGAACTGACATTTCTCTCGAACGTGTTCGATACCTTCCGGCGACGAGGCTGTCCCAGTCTGGCCGCCTCGTTGGCGTTCTACTCGATCCTCTCCCTCTTCCCGATGGTGTTCCTACTGCTGTACGGCATCAGTTTCATCGTGAGCCAGGATGTGATTGGGTATCAATTCCTGCTCGGGTTTCTGAAGGGCTTTCTCCCCAGCATGGGCGAACGGCTAGCCAGGGACATCAGGCGTGTGGCGGAACAGGAAGAAGTGCGATGGGCCGTCTTTCTTGCCTTCGGATGGTTCGGCGCGTTGGTGTTCTACGAACTCGACTACGCCATGAACACCGTCTTCGGAACAGCGGCCAAGCGCCATCCCTTGATCTCAACGCTGGTGGCAGTCGCGTTGATCTGGATGTTGGGACTCTTGACGCTGATCTCCTTCGTGGCGACCCAGGCGATCGACCTCCTGACGGCCTATGCCCCGCGCTTCCTCGGCATGAACCTGGTGGCCATCGCCGCGCACGATTTTTTGATTGCGTATACGCTGCCGTTCCTGCTGGCCTTCGCCTCCGTCACTTGTTTGTATCGCTTTCTTCCTCACCAGCGGCCAACCTGGCGCGAAGCGACGATCGGCGGCGCGGTATTCAGTCTCCTCTGGGTCTCCGCCAAGGTTCTCTTCGTCACCTATTTGGAAGACGCTGCCGTCTACACGCAACTGTATGGTTCACTGCTCGAGGTCGTCTTGCTGTTGCTGTGGGTCTATTATTCTTCGGCACTCGTTCTGCTCGGAGCGGTGGTCACCCATGAGTGCCAATGCCGCCGCCCCGTCACGCTGGATGATTCCGCCATACTTCCTGGCTAGGCCGAGCCTGCCGCAACCACTTCGTCTCCGTTTCCCGTAACCGCGCATCAACGTTCAGCCTGCAGCGACCAACGACGGCAAGGTGCGAGCCTAGCGTGAGCGCATCGTGTCAGGGACGACGGACGGACACAGGATCGGTCACGAAGAAGCAGACAGTCCGGAAGGATGGCGTTGTTCAATGAAGTGCCCGATTGACGCGCGAGTCACCAACCCCAGCAATTGCCCATCATGCACCACCACGAGACGTTCGGCGCCAAGCGCCAACATCCGTTCCAGCGCCTGCATGGCAGACAGGTCCGGCGAGACAACCATCTCGTCGTCGGACGTCTGCATGATATCGGCCACGCGACGGAACGCCCACAAGGAATTCCTGACGGCCTGGACGTCACGCACGCCAACCACGCCGACCAGGCGGCCATCCTGAACCACCGGGAATCCCCCGTACCCATAGGGCAGGAAATACTGATTGACGGCTTCTTCCACCGTGATGTCCGGGGATAGGGCCACCACATTGGCGACCATCAACTCGCGGACCGGCACCGAGGCCAGTGACGAACGGATGGCCGCTTGTTTACGACTTCCTCGTGCAGCCGAAAACAGAAACGCCCCCAGCAGCACGATCCATCCCCCGCTGCTCGCCAACGAACTGGAAGTCGTACCGGACAGACCACCGACGAGCAACAAGGCGCCGAACAGCCCGAAGCTCACCCCGAACAGCAAGCCCACCAGTGCTGCTTGGCTTGTCGCACGGTAGTAATCTTTGCTCCAGGCCCACAAACCGGCCCGCAACGCGCGCCCGCCATCCAACGGAAACCCCGGCAGCAGGTTAAACAGCCCCAACTGCGTATTGACCATCCCCAGCAAGGTGCCCAGCGCCGTAAGCCCATGCAGGGACACTCCGGCCGGAATCCATTCCAAGAATGCCACCAACCCGAGACACAGCCCCGCCAGGAGAAAACTCACGATCGGACCGGCAATGGCGATAAGGAATTCGGCCAGGGGATGCGGCGGCTCCTTACGCATTTGCGCGACGCCGCCGAAAATGAAGAGCGTAATTTGACTGATCGGAATGCGATACCGCAGCGCTACCAACGAATGACCGAGTTCATGCAGCAGAACGGAGGCAAACAACAACAAAGCCGCCACGCCACCCATTGCCCAATATCGCGGCTCCGACAAACCGGGCAACACGTCCGGCAGATAGCCGGTCGCCAATGACCAGGTGACAAAGAAAAAGACGAAGAGCCACGAGGCATGCACGTGGATGGGAATGCCGAAGACCTGTCCGATTTTCCAATCCGGCCCCTGCATGCCATCACCGTAACAGCCACCTGAAGGAAGCGTCAACTATCGCGCGGTCTCGCCATCGGGTATACTGCGCCCATGTTTCGAATACCTGGCCTGATGGGTGTGATCGTCCTTCTCGGACTTGTCAGGGGTCTGGCCGTCGACCACGCACAGGCCCAAGTCATCAAGGCCGGCCCGACCTCCTGCCCCGCCGTGGCGTTGACCTACGATCTCTGCCCGGTGCGCACCGCCTCAGGATTTGATCGCGAACTGATCGACTTCCTCATTGCACACAAGGTGCCGGCCACATTTTTCATGTCCGGGCGCTGGATGGCCAAGCACGATGCCGAAGTCAAAGAACTCCTGGCTGTCCCCTTTTTCGAGATCGGCACGCACGGCGATGTCCATGCGCACCTTCCTATGCATGAGATGAAGGAGCAGCAGCAAGAGATCATGGGGCCGGTGCGTGCCCTCAAGAACACCTACGGCCGGCCGGCCATCCTGTTTCGACCGCCGTATGGGGAGTATAACGACGTGACCGTAGAGGCCGTGAAGGCGCTCGGCCTGCGATTCATCTTGTGGAACATCGAGTCCGGCGACCCGGACCCCACCCTCAGCGCCGACGCGATCCTCTCGCGTGTGCAGAAACGGCTCACGCCCGGCAGCGTGATCGTGCTGCATGCCAACGGAAAGGGCAAACACACTCGAGAAGTGACAGAGGCCTTGGCCGGAAACCTGCTGGGAAAGAAAGGCCTACGCGCGATGACCGTATCGGATCTCCTGCAATGCAACCAACCGACGAGCGACCCCACACACTGATTCGCGAGATGCGGCCTGAAGATCGCGATGCCGTGGTCGCCATCCTGACCAGCTCCGATCCTTGGAAGCGGCTCGGCTTTACGGCCGTTGACTGGGGACGCATCTTTTCCCCGCTCCCCGTCGGCCGGGACACGTTTGTCCTCGAAGGGGAAGGCCTGGTGCTCGGCATCGCCATCGTACGCAGAAAATTCCTCTTCGGCGATTATTTGGAACTGCTTGGCATCTCGCCGACAGCCACCGGCCGGGGGTTCGGAAGCCGCTTGCTGTCGCACATCGAATCGCTCACCTTCGCACGAGCCCCGAACCTGTTCGCCTGCGTATCAGACTTCAACGACGGCGCCCGCGCGTTCTATCGCAAGCAGGGGTATAAGGAAATCGGTCCCATGCCGAATTTCCTCATTCCCGGATACGCCGAAATTCTGCTCCGGAAGACGAGCGGGCCCGCGAAAACGATGTGAGGGCATTGCGATTAGGCTGCTCAAAACATTTTCCAGGAAGGCCGCAAGGAACGAGGACCCCGAGGCGTACGCGGAGGGTACGTTGAGGGGTTCGAGCGACTGAGAACGCCGCTGGAGGAGGTTTTCAGCAGCCGGCAAAGGAGACGAGATGATGTGCGTGAAAAAGCTCCTCCATACCCGCATGCGCGTGAGCGACATGGATCAGACGATCCGGTTCTACCAGGACGTCCTAGGTCTGGAGGTGCTGGAGCGCAAGGTCTCCCCTCGCGGCTCTCATCTCGCCTTCCTGAAAGTCCCCAACAGCGAAGAACTCATCGAACTGTGCAGCTTTTCTGCGAGCGGCCCTGTCAGGGTACAGGAAGATCTCGTCCACCTCGCGTTTGAAGTCGAAAATTTGGACGAGACGATCCGGAGTTTACAGTCGAAACAGGTGGCGATCACCGACGGCCCGACGCACACCTCTTCCGGGAGCCGGTTCATCTTCATCGATGCGCCCGATGGGTACGAGGTCGAACTCATTGAACGACCGCCCGGCACGACGCTGGTGTAAACGCGTCGTTCGTCGCCCGTCACGCATTGTTCGTCTTTCACCGAGCGAACGATGCGCCTCCTAACCAGCCCCTCCGCGTCCCAGTGACTGCGCAGGCCAACCCATTGACGAATTCTCATCCGCCCCAGTATTGTTCCTCCGCGTCACGTTTCACGAACGACGAACAAGGAGAGCGCAGATGAAGAACGGGTTTTTTCGCGGACACGGACTCGGCAACGACTATGTGGTGATGGATCCCAAGGAACTCAGCTTCAAGCTGACTCCCGGGAAAATCCGCGGCATCTGCGATCGTCATTGGGGTCTGGGCAGCGACGGCATCCTGGCGCTCGTGCCTTCCAAGAAGGCGGACTTCGGCCTGCGAATCTACAATCCGGACGGCAGCGAGGCCGAAAAGTCCGGCAACGGGCTACGCATCTTTGCTCGCTACCTGCATGCCACCGGCAAGACCAAGAAGCGTGCATTCACGGTCGAGACCAAGGGTGGCCTGGTGTCCATTGCGCTGCATGTGGACCGCCATGGAGATGCCGCCTCCGCCACTGTCGAGATGGGCCAGGCGACGTTCCAACCGGCAGCACTTCCCTGTACCCTCGACATGGACGAGTTGATCCAAGCGCCGATCAAGGCCGCTGGCCGGTCGCTCCGGTTCACCGGCGTCAGTGTCGGCAATCCTCATTGCGTGGTCTTCAAGGAGAAGGGCGAATCCTGGACCCGTGAGGACCTGCTCATCTTTGGCCCCGCCCTGGAAAACCACCTCCTGTTTCCCAAACGGACCAACGTGCAACTGGCCGTACCGACCGGCCCCAAGGAAATCTTTATCCTGATCTGGGAGCGCGGCGCCGGGGAGACTCAGGCCTCCGGCTCTTCCTCCTGTGCTGCGGCAAGTGCCGCCGTCAAACTCGGGCTCGTCAAGGGTCCCGTCACGGTCACGATGCCGGGGGGCACGCTCAACATCGAGGTCGCCGAAGATTTCAGCCTGACCATGAAGGGACCAGTGGCGGAAGTCGCCCGGGGAACGCTCAGTCCGTCCTTCGTGCGAGGACTTCGTTAAGCTGGACGCCATCAGCGTGGGCGCGACATTGCAGAGGATTTGCAGCAACCATTAGAATCGCTTACAACCCAGGTTGCACAGTTCCTTTCTCGGACCGCTGAAAGCTGATCGCTCATGGCTGACTTCCACGACGCGCTCCAGTCCAAGCTCGACCACTTGCCTGACCAACCGGGCTGCTATCTCTTTCGAAACGCAAAGAGAGAGATTCTGTATGTCGGGAAAGCCGCGGTGCTGGCCGACCGCGTGCGCTCGTATTTTCAGAAGGGCAGCGATCAGACACCCAAGACCAGCTTGCTCGTCAGCGAGATTGCCGACCTCGAAACCATCGTCACCCGCTCTGAGTTAGAAGCGCTGATCCTCGAAAGCAATCTGATCAAGCGCCACCGTCCCCGATTCAACATCGTCCTGCGCGACGACAAACAGTATCCCTATTTGCGGTTACCGATCAAAGAGCCCTTTCCCCGCCTGTCCATCGTTCGCCGCGTGCACAAAGACGGGGCGCTCTATTACGGACCCTATACGCCGGCCGGCGCACTCCGTGAAACCTTGAAAGTCATTCGCAAAGCGTTCCCCCTCGCCACCTGTGACATCGAGATCGACGGCCGGGCGGACCGAGCCTGCATCGAGTTTGAAATCAAACGGTGCATGGCACCTTGCACCGGTAACCAGTCCCGCGAAGACTATCACCTGATCGTCAACCAGGTGCGCCAGTTTCTTGAAGGTCGGGACCGGGAACTGCTGGACAGCCTGCGACAGAACATGGAATCTGCAGCTGAACGGGAAGAGTTCGAAGAGGCGGCCCGCTTACGGGACCGGCTGTTCAGTGTGGAGCGGACGCTGGAGAAGCAACGCATTACCCAGGTCAGCACCTCCGACCAGGATGTGGTCGGACTGGCTCGCCAAGGCACGGCAGCGGACCTGCAGCTGCTGTTCGTGCGCGGCGGCCTACTGATCGGGCGGAAAGATTTCTTCTGGCCGCAGTCCGCCGACTCCAGCGACGAAGAACTCGTGCGCTCCGCGATCGAGCAGTTCTACAACAAGGAAGGGCAACCGCCCAAAGAACTGTTGGTACCGACCGACCTCTCCGATGCGCTCCTGATTGAACAATGGCTGAGCGAGAAGCGGGGTGATGCCGTTCGGCTCCTCACTCCGGAGCGGGGCACGAAACATCAGTTGGTGCTGCTCGCGGAAGAAAATGCGGCCGCCGCCATCGCGGACCATCTGCGCAACGAGGCCCTCGACCGGCAGGCCACGGCGGAACTGAGACGCTTGCTCCGTCTAGACGTCGCCCCTCGCCGTATCGAAGGCTTCGATATCTCGAACATTATGGGAAACCAGTCCGTCGCGTCCCTCGTGGTGTGGGAAGACGGACAGGCCAAGAAGGCCGACTACAGAAAATTCCGCATTCAAACGGTGGAAGGGGCCAACGATTTTGCCAGCATGCAGGAAGCCGTCATGCGACGATATGGCGCCACGGAAGACCTGGCACGGCCGGATCTCATCCTGATTGATGGCGGCCTCGGGCAGTTGAGCGCCGCCATCGAAGGGCTGAAACACGTCGGACAGGAACAGATTCCGATCATCGGCCTCGCCAAAGCTCGCGGCGAGAAGGACGAGCGGATCTTTCTCCCGGGGCGTAAGAATCCCATCGTCCTGCGGCCGACCTCCCCCGCCACACACCTCGTGCAGCGGATCCGCGACGAAGCCCACCGATTCGCGCTCACCTATCACCGGAATCTGCGTGGCAAAGCGCTGCTCTCTTCCGAACTGGACCAGATCGTTGGCATCGGCAAAATCCGCAGGAAACGGCTTTTGAAGCTATTTGGGAGCGTACAACACATTGCTGCCGCCACCGACGACCAACTCAAGACCGCCGGCCTTGATCAAGCCACCGTCGCTGCACTACGTAAAGCCCTCACCCCGGCCTGACTCTCGCCACCTGACCTTGGCTGTATGCGGTTCGATACACCCGTATCCGATTGGGTACGCCGTGTCAGCCTTGTCTGCCGCGTCTCGATCCGCGGCAGACGAATTTTCTCCTTGCACGACAGGCCTTTCATCGCTACGCTCACTCCCCATGGCGATCTACGTACTAGGTACGTAGATTGCCTCTTCAGAGAATCGATCCGACTTTTTACGCTCACCAGGAGGCATCCCGATGAGGATGTGGCCCATCGCCGGCGTCCTGACGTTCGCGCTCCTGACCGCCTGCGCAACCCCGCCGGAAATCAAACAAGCGCTCGCGGCCAAAGACCAGGCCTACGCAGAGAATGAGCGGCTCATGCAGCAGTATCGTGAGCTGGTGAGCAATATCACTACCAGGCACCTGCAGTGGTACCGCTATGTGCAGACACGCCTCAAACTGGATTTGGCCCTTCAATGGGCGACCACCAATCCGCGGGTAGCCGACGTCCCGGAGGCTGCCATGGCCGAAGATGATGCGGCGGAGCTCGGTCCAGACGTCTTGCGCGTCATTAATATGATCCGCCTGAAGTCTCTCCCCGAACGCAAAGGGCAAACCGGGCAACCCGTATTTGCCGCCGGATCGGGCGACATGAGCAACCTCGTGCAGCAACTCCCGGAGTTGATCGCCCAGGTGGAGCGGCGCGTCTCGACAGATGCCAAAGCGCCGCAGGCCGTTGATTTGACCGCGTTCGACCACTACCGCACCAATGTCGACGTGCTCCGCCGGATCAATGGCCTGATCAAGCAATACCTGGACATCGACGTCACGCTGAGTCAAACGGAGACCCAGTCCCTGGCCGACGCAATTCGGACGGTGCGGCGATGACCCATCTTCCCGTCGCTCACCAGAAGGAGTCCTCCATGGTCAGCCGAAGCCTGGCACGATTCTCCTTCGCCATATTGATGCTCGTCGCGACCGGGTGTCACTCCATTCACAGCAGTTCGGTCCGCGAGCTCCTTCAATTGGAAGGAACCAAGATCGACGCCGCCCAAACGAATATTGATCTCTTTCAGAAGGAAACCGAATCGCGGGTCAGGTACCTGGAGCAAGCCCGCGCCGAACTCCATGAAGCGTTCAAATCTCTCCACATGCAGGAAACCAAGCACCGCTTCGCCCTGGCGGCCTTTCGAAACTTGACTACTCGGAAGGGAGACTCCGCCTATGCGGCCGCCTACCTCACTAGCCTTATTTATATGGAGGACGTGCAGGGGCTTGAGAAAGCGGTCTGGAATCAATTCGAGGCAGACTTCTGCGGCCTGCGCGACACGGCGAACGCCCTCAACGACTCCTGGAAACACACCGCCACCCTCCATGCCCAGGTGAATCGTTTTGCCAAACAATCAGCCTTGGCCTCGGTCGATCCGGAGTTCGTCGCGGCACTTCTCAGCCAAGCTCCGAATCGTTCTGAGCAGATCATGGGAATCTTGAACCAGTCCCGCACGGCCAATGACGCCTTGGAAGAAGTGGTCGGGGCGCGCATTCTCCGCATTGGCGGACTTGATCGTGCGCAACGATTCACTGCGGACCTGGTCGAGCTGCTGGACCGGCTCAAGAAGGATGACGGACAGTAACGGAGGACGCTATGAACCGCAGCTTTGAGGGAGTGGTGACCTTCCTCCGGGACAACGACACTGTGTTGAAACAGCTGATGGAGACGGGCGAGACCGCGACCCATGAGATTGAAGAGCTTGCCACCCGCTTAGACCATGCGCGCGAGGAGGCGCAAGTGTTGATCGATCAACTGGGTGCGGTGGCGTTCAGCGTCGGGCAGCAGGACGAGACGAAGGTGAAGCAGACCGCGCTGTTGGAAGCCGTCACCGCCTTACGGAAGAAATTCGAAATGTATAAGAATGACCCGCTACGACGAGGTATTTATGCGGCGGAAATTTCCAACCTGTACCTGCAGTTGGCCAACACGTTCAACAACACCACCGTCTCTCAAATTGTCCCCTTCGCCCAGGACGAGATCGAGGGCTACAAAGAGTTGATGAGGAAAGCCGTGCTCGACGCCGCCTCGCGGCAGAAACGTGCCGCGGTGCTCAAGGCCGGGGTACAGATTTCGCGTCTGGCGCTGAGCGTGGCCGGGAAATTGGCGCTGGCCTAGGAAAGAGGGGAGCCGCACCCGTGATGTGGACACCAGCCGGAATCATCGCCATTCTCTTCTGTGCCGCCTGCAGCCTCGATGCATCCTCGCGCGGCCCCTTCGGCCCTGCGGATCCCGAGACCCCCGTTCCGAAACGATCGCTCCCCGCACACGTTCCGGCAAGACACGTTCTGGAATTCACGGCCGATGAGTCGCCCGGGCATGTCAAACCCAAAATGGCCGGAGCCGCCATGGATGCCGGCGTCACTCGATCACCCAGCCCGATCATGCCGCTATCGGTACGTGACGTGGCCTCGATGAGGAACGCCGCTGAAGCCGACCCCCGTGTCGCCGCCCTGCTGGGCGCACGATGGGGATTTATCGATGCCGATGCAACCCCGCCGAAGAGCAAAGTTTCCTTTGGTTGCTGTCAGATCAACTCACGATTCACCAGACTCACCTACTTCAGCTATAGCCATAACGTGGCCGTCGACGTACGCATGAAAGACGGGGGCGTCCTGGAGGCTTCTCGATCCGAAGGGTACCTCCCGCCGGAAGGACCGCAGGATGTGGCACGGGGCATTGAACTGGCGCGTGCCGATCAACGCCTCGCCGGCAACGTGCGCGACATGCAAGGCCATGGTCTTCTCATGCAGCCGGATCGGGGGTTCTTCAGAAACGACCCGGGGTATAGCCATCGGGTGATGTGGATCACCTTCTCGCAGGGAGTGGGCGGAGACCCCAAATATTGGGCACAGGTCGACCTCACGGATGACCGTGTACTGGACGCGGGCGCTGAGCCGCCTCGTTAACGGTCGGCACGTGTGCGAACGAAACCGGGCGGCGCGGTGACGGGCGAGGCGTGATAAGCCGGTTCAGTCATCGACAGGCACGATCTGGCGCTGCCGCCCGGCAAGGCTTGAAAGGAGAGCGGATGAAACGTGTCCTGACCGGCATCCTCCTGCTGTGCGGACTCCTGACATCGCCGCTTGCCGGTGCGGCTAATCCCACCGCTGAACATCTGCAATGGGGACGCTGGAGCTTTGACTATGAGGTTCGGGACAACACCGGCCTGGCGCTCAGAAACGTGACCTATGACGGGGAGCTCGTCCTCGGCAAAGCCAGCATGCCGGTCCTGCGCGTCAAATATGTGAAGGAACGCATCTGGTGGAATCCCTTCACGTGGTTCGGATCCCGCGCCGACAGCGGGCGCTGCGGCCCATTCCAGGATCGACTGCGCTGGCAGGACCTGGTCCCCATCGTCAACTGTGGCAACAATACAGTCTGTGTTGAAAGCTCCACGCTGAACGGGACCAAGTGGCTTGAACTCGGCATCTATGCGCGTATTGGGGAGTACCACATTTACCAGTCCTGGCATCTGTCCGACGACGGAGAACTTCGCCCGATTGTTCAAAGCCGCGGACTCTCCTGCAATACCGACCACATCCACCACCCCTACTGGCGCTTTGACTTCGACATCGATGGCAACGGTATGGACCAGGTCTTTGCTCATGACGACGGGGGAACCGATCATGGCTGGGGCCCCGGATGGACGAAATATACGAACGAACGTAACGACGTGAAAGTCTCCGCCACCCACCGGACCTGGTTCATTCGTGATCAACTCACCGGTCACGGCGTCTGGCTCCTTCCTGGAGAAGGGTACGCGCCCCTCAAAGGCGACGGAGAACGAGATGACTTCGCCGACCATGATGTTGCCATCCGGCGTGCCAATCCGGACGAAGACCTACCCTGGGTGTTTGGGGCACGCGGACAACTGGGCTATGACCAGGACAACCAGAGCGTGCAAGAGCAGGACGTCGTGGTCTGGTATGTGGCTCATCTTCCACACATGGCTGCCCTTGGCCCGACGAAATGGCTGACCCTTGGGCCAACCCTCAAAATTCAACGCTGACCACCTCTCGCCGGCTCACCTGGCCCTCTCTTCAAGACCCAGAACGCCATCCCTTTCCCGTTGCGGTTCATACCTTAGGCACTCTATACTAGGTGCAGGTTACCCTAGATCCCGCTCATTTGGTCGCAGTACAATCAGCCGTTCCCCCAAGGATACAGTTGTCTCAGCATGGACCAAATCCGAATGTGTGAGCGCGACGACGACCGATCTATTGAGGCGACGACAAGGCGCGCTCGGCGGAGAGCATTGCCATGAATCAGCCGGGATTTTCTACAAAGGAATTCCAACAACTCGGCGAAATCATGCACGACGCTCGCTCCGTCAATCGAAGCGAAGGCGTCTGGAAACTCGTATCGGCTGTCCAGCACGTTATTCCCTATGAATTTTCGGGATGCGGAGGAGTGGATCTTCTCCGTGGAGTCGATCCGGCGCTTGGGCACTCGACCTATCCGAGGGAGTTCTGCCAGCTCTACATGGGCCAGGGATTGGCGGCAGACCCTGCCGTATACCGGCTGATCACCTCCGGGCAGTCCGTCACATCCAGTGCCGACGAACCCGCCTTCACCGAGCCGAAAGACATCAGCGCCCTCAAGCTGGATTTCGGCATTAAGACGTGCCTGTCGGCCGGGGTACGCGGGGAACAGGGGACCTGCTCCTACTTTGCCTTCAGCAACTTCGACGCCAAGCACGCAGACAAACTCCGGCTACTGCTCGATATTCTCACCCCGCATTTTCACTTAAGCTACATGCGGTGCAGCTCAACGTGGAAGCCTGAGCGACCGGCTCACCCGACAATTCTGTTGAGTAAACGGGAAGAAGAGATCCTCCGTTGGGTCGCGGCGGGCAAGACCAACTGGGAGATTTCTGTCATCCTCAAAGTTAGTTTGAATACGGTGAAGTTCCACCTCAAAAATATTTTCCAAAAAATCGGGGTCGAAAACCGCTGGAGTGCCATCGCCTACTGGCAGACCGGCGAGCAACATCGGCTCATTTCCTCTTCGCCTCCCAGTGACGATCGTTCACCGTCCGATTCCAATCGCGCGGAGTAAATAAGACAACACCTGCCGCATCGAGAGCCGCTGTTGTTTTCGCACGATATCTCAGGACTACGCTCTCGCCTACCCCGATGGGTAGGTGACTGCAACCTACACCTCTCGTAGAGTCAGCCCAGTCAACACCACGCCCCTTGATGGCGTGCCAGTACCACCGCTATCCACATGACCGGATAGGGCCTAACGGCCCTAGGCAACCGGAAGGAGAGGCCCTATGAAGCAGCTCGCTACACAGTCTGCAGCAATGGACGCCACATTCACCCTGTTAGACCTCCTGCAACAGCGAAAAACCCGTCGCTTCGGCCTTGGGATGACGCTGCCGAGTGGCCCGCTCCAATACACCAGTCATCATGAGCCGGTTCCGCTGAGTCAGGAAGAAGAACGGTATTTGATTTATGCGGCGATCGGGCGATCGGGACGGAATCTGGGTGATATGCACTTCGTCGGGAAGCCCGGCTCGAGCGAGGGGCAAGGAAACGCCTTGATGAATTTCCGAAGCCGCACCGTTCCCAGTCCGTGCTCCGCACAGACCACGCAGTTGTTTTACACGAACGACGAGGGCGTCTTCTTTGTGGCCGATGCCGCCAGCGCCGACCACTCCTGGGACCTGGACATCGTCCAACTCCAGCCCTCCCGGCTCGAGATCCCGCGTGAAGTGCCGTTCATGTTGCCGTTCAACCAATGGTATACAAACCGGCCCGGTACCACGCTCTTCTTTCCCGTCACCAATATCGCCTTACTCTACCTGAATCTGCTCCTGATGATGTTCAGCGAGGACACCGGATATTTCATCGTCGATACCGACCATGGCAATGCCGGCTGCGGCCTGGACGCCTTCCGCAAGAGCGCGGGCGGACACCTGCATGACGATATCCGGGCACGCCGAATGTTCAGCTTGCGGGAACTCGACGCGGCGATTTGCGAAACGGCGATTCAGGAGCAAGGCATCATCTGCGAACACATTTCCTTGATGCAGCAGGCGCTGGGGCTTGGCGGCGGCATCCAGAGCGTGGGAAGCGGACGGCATCTCCTGGGCCTCGAGCCGCACATCTATCCGGGGCTGGGCTTCCAGTTCGTCGTCCCGCCCGGCAAGCCGATGCGGGCAAATCCGGTCGGCATCCCGGGCGTGTGGGAAGGCCCCATGCCACCCTTCGTAGCCTCGATGAAAGAGGCTGTCACTCGGCTGGTCGACAGCAAGTTCGGGCCGAATGGCACCTTCAGGAAGCCTCACGAGCAGACCTGGGTCAGACCCGGATCGGCACAACAGGTTCCGGAACATTCCGCACGCGCCGTCGACGCCACCATCGCGTTTACCGAATATGTCCTCGCCACCTATGGGCGCTTCCCGGCGCACGCCGATGCCTGCAAGTCCGTCGTGGCCTGCCAGACGCATCACCTGGACGAAGATTTTTATGCGACGTTCTATCCCGACTCCGCCTTGCCGGACGCACATCGTGAGCACATGCATGCATGGCATTCCCATTGACGACATACTTTTTCACGCTCTTACGAGCACAGGAGGGCATCATGACACCACAGACCTCTCGTCGAGTCGTCATCACCGGCATGGGAGTTATTTCCCCCTTGGGTTGTACCGTCGATCTCTTTTGGCACCTGTTGAGCCGGGGAGACAGCGCGGTGAAGCCGATCACCTCATTTGACACCTCTCCCTTTCAGGCCTGTCTCGCGGCCGAGGTGCAGGATTTCGATCCCGAGGACTTTTTGCATCGTAAACAGGCCCGGCGCATGGGACGGGCGACTCAGTTCGCGGTGGCCTGTGCCATGATGGCGACACGTGATTCCGGGATCGACCTGGAACAGGAGGATCGCGGCACCATCGGTATCAGCATCGGCACCTCCATCGGCGGCATGAAAGAAGCGTTTGAGTTTCATGACGCAGCCAAGCTGAACGCCTACGAGCGAGTCAATCCCTTTACCATGGGTATGACCTTTCCGAATGCGATCTCTTCGGAAGTGGCCATCGTCCTGGGGTTGCATGGTCCCTGCGAGACCTATTCCATCGGCTGTTCCTCAACGGCCAATGCCATCGGACGCGCCTATGAATGGATCAAGTCGGGACAATCTTCCCTGGTCGTGGCGGGGGGGACGGAAGCGCCCCTTCATCCGAGTGTGTACGCCGCCATGAACGCCGGTCGGGCACTGGCACCGGACGAGCACGGCACAATCCGGAATCTTCCCCGCCCCTTCGACAAGACCCGGTGCGGCATGGTGCTGGGCGAAGGAGCGGGCTGTTTTATCCTTGAGGACTACGAGCATGCCCGCGCCCGCGGCGCCAAAATGTATGCCGAACTGGAAGGGTGGGGCTTCACCTGTGACGCCCACTCGATGGTCAAAGCCGCCTGCACCGGGCAAGAGCAACAACGGGCCGCCCGGCTGGCACTCTCAACCGCCCACTGGTTCCCCGAAGAAGTGGACTACGTGAACGCCTGCGGCCTCGGCACCATGGAATTGGATGCGATCGAAACACAGACGGTGAAGCAGGTCTTGGGCGACCATGCCTATCGAGTGCCCGTCAGCTCGTTCAAAGCGGCACTTGGCCATGCCTTCGCCGCCAGCGGAGCCTTCCAACTCATCGGAACCGCGAAGGCGATGGAACACCAATTCATCCCACCCACGCTGAATTTGACCACTCCGGACCCGAACTGCGATCTGGATTATGTTTCGGGAACCGGGCGCGTAGCGCACGTCAATCGCGCGCTGATCAATAGCTTTGGATTCGGCGGCAAGAATATTGTGCTGGCACTCTCACGTGTGAACCTCGGCGCCGCCGGTACCGGTTCGATGAAAGCCGCACCGGCGTACGGCATGAATCAATTGGTTGGAGTATCCTAGGATAATCACATGAGTGACCGGCGTCACTGCAGTAGAGGCATCGACCGCGCGTCCGCTGATGCGGCCTCCCCCGTGTGGAGCGAGGCCGCATCGGGACCGTGTAACCCCGTGTATGAACCGGCACGAGGAGGGTGGAGACCGGCCGTTGTGCGCCTCGTCACCATTATCGAAGGTGACCCGACGCATCGGCGGAAATATCGAGCACCATCACAAGACATCCATCCACATTTATGAGAGAGTCGACCATGAACGAACTAGAACACACCACCACACGGGTGTTTGTCATCAACCCTCAAGAACTGGTCAGAGTCGGCATGCGAACACTACTGAACTCTGTCCCCGATTTCCGCATCGTCGGAGAAGCGCCCTCGCGAGAGGAGGCACTGCCGTTGGTGCTTCAGCACCAACCAGACATTGTCATCGTCGATCTCCGCGTACAGGACGGAACCGGCATCGAAACCGCCAAGGAAATCCTGTCCCATCTTCCGGCTACTCGCTTGCTGTTTCTTGCCGACACCCTCAACGACACCATTCTCCTCTCTGCCGTGGCAACTGGAGCCCACGGATATGTCCTGCAGGACGCCGGCGCCGAAACCCTGATGCACGCGCTACGCAGCATCACCAAGGGACAGGCCTATCTTGATCCGGGCGTCACCCGCCACACCTTTGCCTATCTCCGCAAAGTGGCGGATCGTGAACCTGAGCGGGGCCGCCATCTGTTGTCTCCACAGGAAAGACGCCTCCTCCCCCTTATTGCACAGGGAAAGACGAATAAGGAAATCGCCGCCGAACTCGGGTTGAGTGACAAAACCGTCAAGAACTATCTCGCCAACGTCTACTCCAAACTCCATCTCACCAGGAGGTCTCAAGCCGCCGCGTTTTACCTCAAAACAATCCCTTAGGAACAAGCCGGCCGTGAACGCGGCAGCTGCATGCTCAAGTTCTCCGGTGCGGAGTCCGAGAGAGTACCGACACGCTCCGTTGCCCTCTCGGAACCAGCTTGAGCATGTACCACCTGCGATCCTTCCACCTCCGGGACATGACTGCCTGTGGAGCAGCGCTCCGACGGCTCGGCACAAACGCCAGGAGTCTTCAGGAGGTGGCCGACCGTCTCGTTCGCCATCTCTATACATCCTTGACGATGGCTCAGACCGGAGATCCGGCCTGCGTCCTGGTCCGCTTGTTTAAGACCACATCCTACGACCTCCTCGCCCCGGAATTACAAACACTCGTCGATCGCAAACTTGAGCCACAACAGCCGAATCCATCGCTCACGTGCCTGACCCTGCTCAGCAGCGCAGGCATCCACGAGGGGTGGAATGATCCGGCCTTGTCCAGCCGATTCCGCGTCATCCCGCTCAATGGGCCCAAATCGCTTGAGCGGCTCCCGATGTTTCAACAGCTGTTCCGGCAATTGAAGTTCAGTCTGCCCCCTATCACCGCATCGGATCAAAATCTCCTCGTTGATCCACACGAGCATCGTTGCAGCGTGTTCCATGTCCCGGAGGCGCTCGATAGCCCACACGTACCGGCGCAAGAGGAGTTCGTACGCAAGTACGGCATCCGCTCGGTGCTCGGGTTCGGCGCACCATTGCCCGATGGAGAGCTGTTCTCTCTCATTCTCTTCAGCAAGGATTACATTTCCGACGAAACAGCTCAATTGTTCAAGCCGCTGGCCCTATGCGCGCAAATCGCTCTTGCCCCGTTTGCCAAGCCCACTGCCACAATGGAACAGACCGCCGCCTCAGCCCATTCGGCGACCGCAGACCTTGAAGGTCTCCTCGCCGTGCACGAACAAACCGTCAATGCGCAGGCGGACCGTCTCGAATTGATCGTGCAAGGCTCTCAAATCGGCACGTGGGATTGGGACATTCCCAGCGGGCGCGTCACGTTCAACGAACGCTGGGCCAGCATGCTCGGGTATCATCTCGACGAACTCGAACCGCATGTGCGCACATGGGAAACCCTCGTACACCCCGACGACATGCTCGACGTCATGGCAGCGGTCTCTGCCCACCTTCGTGGAGACACGCCGACCTACTCCAGCGAGCATCGCCTTCGTTCGAAATCCGGCGCCTGGCGCTGGGTCTTCGACAGTGGGCGGGTCGTCGAGCGGGATGCCTCGGGTACGCCATTGCGTGCCACGGGTCTGCACCTCGATATCTCCAACAGAAAAGAGCTCGAAGCGGAACAGGCCCGCGCACAGCGAGCCATCCAGGTGAAACAAGACGCGCTGGATGAAGCCCAGACCCTCGCGCATCTGGGGTCCTGGGAATGGGAGATCACCAGCGGAGTGGAGCGCTGGTCGGATGAGCAGTATCGCATTTTTGGCATCGACCCGGCCCACACCAGGCCGACCTACGCCACATTCTTGGCGGCACTCCACCCCGACGATCGCGAACGGGTGGAACAGGCCGTCGCCAAGACCCTCAAATACGATACCCGCTACAACATCGAATGCCGCATCATTCGTCCGAGTGGAGAGCTGCGCCACATCAACTGTCGTGGAATCGTACGTCGGGAACCCGACGGATCACCGATCAGCATGACCGGAACCGTGCAGGATATTACCGACTACAAGCGCGCCGAATCGGCCTGGCGGGACAGCGAGACCCGAATGCGGTCGATTTTCGAGAGCGCGATCGAAGGCATCGTCGTCATCGACGACCGAGGACAGATCGAAACCGCCAACGCTGCGTTGTTAAAACTGTTGGGCTATGAGGCGCATGAATTCATCGGAAAGAACATTTCCATCATCATGCCGTCCCCTTACCGCGAGCACCACTCCGAATACCTCGCGAATTATTTGATCACCGGGAAACGGGAAATTATCGGCAAGGGGCGCGATGTGCTGGCCGTGCGAAAGGACGGCACTCAGATCGACATCCACGTCTCCGTCAGCGAGATGCAAATCGGCTTCTCGAAGAAATATACGGGGATGATTCGTGACATCTCCGAGCGGAAACGCATGGAGGAAGCGGTTCGGGAAAGCGAAGAGCGGTTCCGCCAATTAGCGGAATCCATTGATGCGGTCTTTTGGCTCACGACGCCGGACAAACGCCACGTCCTCTACGTCAGTCCTGCCTTCGAGACGATTTGGGAATCTCCCCGAGAGGTGTTGTATACGAATCCCCTCTTCTGGCTCGATCATATTCACCCGGACGACCAAAAACGGGTATCCATCGCGGCCGCCTGTCAGGCACATCTGCCGTATGACGAAGAATACCGGATCATCACGCCGAGCGGACGAATCCGCTGGATCAGGGATCGCAGTTTTGTGATCAAGAACGCCGCCGGGGAAACGTACCGGATCGCCGGCATCG
Organism: Nitrospira sp.; assembly: GCA_016788885.1. Lineage (NCBI taxonomy): Bacteria > Pseudomonadati > Nitrospirota > Nitrospiria > Nitrospirales > Nitrospiraceae > Nitrospira > Nitrospira sp. The sequence continues at coordinate 104,738 of JAEURX010000075.1, forward strand.
CCCTCGATATCAGCGCCTCCAAACAGATGGAGGAACAGATTCGCGCGAGCGAACTCCGACATCGCGCGCTCGTGGAACTCTCTCCTCATGCCATTTTCGTCAATTGCAAAGGCCGGATCGTGTTCTCAAACCAGGCCTGCGCTAAGTTACTGGGCGCCATCGCCCCGTCGCAGCTCTTCGGCAAGCAAGTGCTCGAAATCATTCACCCAGACTCGCAGGAACAGGCGCTGCAGCGGATCGCATCCATCCTCGAGACAAAGCAGGCCGTCCCCCTCATAGAAGAACGGTTCATTGCGCTCAATGGTTCGCCCATCGACGTGGAAGTGGCGGCAGCCCCGATCATGTTCGAAGGCACGCTGGCCATCCAGGTCATTGCAACTGATATCCGGGCTCGCAAGGACTTGGAGCGTGCGCTGGTCGCCACCAACCTGCAGCTACAAACCATCCTCGATAGTGCGACGAATGTCTCCATTGTCGCCACCAATAACGAAGGAATCATCACCACCTTTAACACCGGCGCTGAGACGCTCCTCGGATACTCGGCCATGGAAATGGTCGGGCAACATTCGTTGGGCTTCCTTCATCTGCGGGAGGAACTCGACCATCGCGCCGATGAACTGAGCCGCCTGCACCAGCGCCCTATCCAGAACGTCGCGGCCCTGTTCGAAGAGGCCCTTCATGGCGGAGTTGATCAACGGGAATGGACCTACCGCAGAAAAGACGGGGAGCACCTGACCGTCTTGGTGAGCATTACCGCGCTCCGTGACAGTACCGGCGCGATGAGCGGATTCCTGGCGATCGGCAAAGATATCACCAGCCGAAAGGCTGCGGAGAACGCTCTCACGCAGGCCGCCCGCGAGTTGGCACGTAAGAATATTGAACTTGCGCAAGCACGAGATGAAGCCCTGCAGGCCGCCCGCGAGTTGGCACGTAAGAATATTGAACTTGCGCAAGCACGAGATGAAGCCCTGCAGGCCGCCCAGCTTAAGGCTGACTTTTTGGCCACGATGAGCCATGAAATCCGTACCCCAATGAACGCAATCATCGGCATGACGGGTCTCTTGCTCGATACCGCCCTCACGACCGAACAGCATGAATATGCCGATACCGTCCGCCGTTCCAGCGACGCCCTGTTGACCCTCGTGAACGATATTCTCGACTTCTCGAAGATTGAGGCCGGCAGACTCCATTTTGAACAGATTCCCTTCGATGTTCGAATGACCGTGGAGGATTCAATCGACCTCCTCGCGGAACAGGCACAGAGCAAAGGGCTTGAGTTGATCGGGCTGGTGGATGCTGCCGTGCCGACCGGAGCGATCGGCGATCCTGGCCGCATCCGTCAGATTCTCGTCAATCTGATCGGCAATGCCATCAAATTCACCTCTGCAGGTGAAGTATTCCTCTACGTCACGCGGGACATACAGAGTGGAAGGGACTTCCTACGGTTCACCGTCACTGATACCGGCATCGGCATTCCCGAGGATGTGCAGACGCGATTGTTCCAGGCCTTCACGCAGGCCGACAGCTCCACCACTCGCCGCTTTGGCGGGACAGGTCTGGGGCTCGCCATCAGCCGACGACTGGTGGAGCAAATGCAGGGCCAAATCGGCGTCAAGAGCCAAGCCGGACAAGGCAGTACGTTCTGGTTCACGGCGAAACTCCCCGAGACGTCGATCGCGACTCCACCGTCGTCGTTTTCCTGGAGCCAACTGCATGGCCGACGCATTCTCCTGGTAGATCCCTGCGATACCGCTCGGGAGGCAATGCATCAGGCCCTCGGGGCGAATGGACTCGTGTGCAGTGAAGCCCAAAATGGACTGAAAGCCATGGAGTTAGCACGAAAGGCTGTTGCCGCCCAGAAGCCTTTCGACCTGGCATTGATCGAACGCCATCTATCCGGCCTGGATGGATTCGACACGGCCACACGGCTCAAGCAGGATCCGTCAACCGCCGGCATGCGATTAGTGATTCTTACCACGGTCGGACGGAGAGGCGACGGAGGCACCGCCCAAGAACTCGGCATCGACGCCTACCTCACCAAACCGATCCGACTCACACAATTGCTCGAATGCTTCTGTCAGTTGCTGTGCCCGCCACAGGCCGCGGCGACATCGTCCATGCCGCCGTTGATCACACGGCATACCCTGGCCGAAACCCATACGGCCACAACGCCCCGTCTGCTACTGGCGGAGGACAATCCCGTCAACCAAAAGGTGGCGTGCAAAATGCTGGAGAAACTTGGCTATCGGGTCGACGTGGCCAGCAATGGCCAGGAGGCGGTCGCCGCCCACGAACGGGCACCCTACCCGCTGATTTTCATGGACTGCCAAATGCCCGAAGTCGATGGATTCGAGGCCACGGCCTTGATCCGAAAGATGGAGGGTAAATCTGCTCATACACCCATCGTCGCCATGACCGCCAATGCCATGCAGGGAGACCGCGAACGCTGCCTGGCTGCCGGAATGGATGACTATGTGGCCAAACCGGTCAGACCCAAAGAACTGCAGACGGTGCTGGAGACCTGGCTCGGAGATCGCGCCGTCAAGAACGGCACCACGGGCTAGAGAAGGAATATTTGTCATGTCCGTCCATCCACTTCGTCCTAGGCAACGGCAGCCGGAACCGGCTCTGGACCCGAACATCCTGCATGTGTTGCCGGCCAACATCGCAGTCTTGGATGCCCGCGGCACGATTCTCGCGGTCAATGAAGCCTGGGAACGATTTGCTGCAGCCAACGGCTTCGTCGGCGATGCCTACGGTGTCGGCCTGAATTATCTACAGGTCTGTGATGCAGCTGCCCCCAACCCCGACGCCGTTCACGTCGCGCAGGGCATTCGTCACATCCTCGACGGCACCATTCGCGCCTTCTCCTACGAATACGAAAGCTCGAGCCCCTTCCTCCGCCGCTGGTTCCGCCTCATCGTCACGCCCATGCAGGGGCACCAGAGCTATGGGGCCGTCGTCATGCACATCAACGTGTCGGACCTGAAGCAGGCCGAAGCCGCCATGCACCGCAGCGAGGCGAGGCTACGCGCAATTGTCGACACGGCCGTGGACGGCATCGTCGTGATCAATAACCGGGGGATCATCGAATCCGTGAACCCCGCGGTCACCCGCATGTTCGGATATGCTCCGGAGCAACTCCTTGGGCAAAACGTCAAACTACTCATGCCCGACCCCTACCATACGGAACACGACCAGTATCTCAACAACTACTTATCGTCCGGCCTGAAGAAAGTGATCGGCATCGGCCGCGAGGTGCTGGGTCTTCGCAGCAACGGAATCTCGTTCCCCATCGAACTCGCCGTGAGCGAGATGATCGTCGATGGCGCACAGAAATTCACCGGCATCGTGCGCGACATCTCCTCCCGCAAGCAGGCTGAAGCACAGTTCCAGCAGGTCGTGGAATCCGCGCCGAACGGCATGCTGATGATCGATCAACAGGGGAAAATGACTCTCGTCAACAAGCAAGTTGAACAGATGTTCGGCTACACGCGGGAGGAAATGCTGGGCAAGCCGGTCGAGATGTTGATCCCCGAACGGTTTCGCCACGGCCATCCCGCGCATCGCACCGGCTATTTCGCCGCGCCCTCCTCACGGATCATGGGAGCCGGGCGGGAATTGTTCGGCCTGCACAAAACCGGCACCGAGTTCCCCGTCGAACTCGGCCTGAATCCGATCGATACCCCTGCCGGCAAACTGGCGCTCGCATCGATCGTCGACATCACCCCGCGCAAACGTTCGGAGACGGCCCTGTCGAAAGTCACCCAGGATTTGGAATGGAAGAACTGGGAGTTATCGGAAGCCCGCGATCAGGCCGTGCGGGCGGGCCAGGCCAAAACCGACTTCCTGGCCACGATGAGCCATGAGATCCGCACCCCCATGAACGGGGTCATCGGCATGACGACGCTCCTGCTCGACACCGATTTGAACCCGGAACAAAAAAGCTATCTGGAGACGCTCAAGCATTCCGGAGAATCCCTGCTGCGGATCATCAACGATATTTTGGATTACTCGAAAATCGAGGCGGGCAAATTCACTATTGAACAAATCCCGTTCGATCTTCGCATGACTATTGAAGACACGTTGGACATCCTGGCTCCGACCGCGCAGGGACGGCAGTTGGAACTGGTCGGACTCATCGACGCGCAAACGCCTCGCACCGTCATCGGCGATCCCGGGCGCATTCGGCAAATTTTGACGAACCTGGTCGGCAATGCCATTAAGTTTACCGAGAAGGGCGAGGTCTTGATTCAAGTCCAGCAAACGGATGAAAGCGCAGGATCCGTCACACTGCGATTTGAGGTCATCGACACCGGGATCGGCCTCACCCCGGAAGCCCAGGCAAAGATGTTCCAAGCCTTCTCACAAGCCGATAGCTCGACTGCTCGCAAATACGGCGGCACCGGACTTGGCCTTTCGATCTGCAAACGACTGGTGGAATTGATGCAGGGACAGATCGGGCTGCAATCAGCACCGGGACTCGGAACCTGCATTTCGTTTACGGTGAAGTTCGGCACACCCAAAGAAGGCTCGGCCCCCGTAACCCCTCCGCTCCCGGTGAAGAGTCTCAGCGGCCTTCGAGTCTGCCTGGTGGACGACAATGCGACCAATCGCAGCCTGCTCCAGTACCATGTCTCTGCCTGGAACATGCATCACGAGAGTGCCGTGGATGGGCCGTCGGCATTGAGTTTGCTGCGCAGAGCAGCCCAGGAAGGCACGCCCTTCGACATCGCCATCGTCGATGTCCACATGCCGGATATGAGTGGACTCGAACTCTGCCGCCTGATCAAAGAGGACCCGCAGATACGCCACACCCACGTCATCTTGCTCACAGCCTCCGGGCAGCGCGGTGACAGCGTGCTCGCGAAAGAGGTGGGGGCCGCCGCCTATTTGACCAAACCGATTCGCGAGCGTCATCTGGCGGATTGCATGCGCTTAGCACTTGGACGAAACGGGCAGGAAGATGACAAGACGCAGTTGATTACGCGTCACACCCTCACGGAAGCAAAAGCCTGCACGATCCAGCGGGTATTGGTGGTGGACGACAACCCCGTGAATCAGCGCGTGGCCGTAAAAATGCTCGAGAAGCTGGGTTGTCGTGTGGATCTCGCCGGCACTGGCATGGAGGCATTGGCCGCCATCTGTCGACATCCCTACCCCTTGGTGTTCATGGACTGTCAGATGCCGGAGCTCGACGGATTCGAAACAACCCGGTTGATTCGCTCTCAGGAGCAACCGGGCACGCATCTGCTCATCATTGCCATGACCGCCAATGCCATGGCCGGCGACCGCGAAGCCTGTATCAAAGCAGGCATGGATGACTTCATCAGTAAGCCGATCATCGCCTCCGAATTGCGAGCCAAGGTCGCGCATTGGCTGCCCGATGCCATATCGGAAGAACCGAAGGCTTCCGGCCATGGTGACACCACAAGAACCGGCTAGTCGACACTCGTCAGCACACCTCACCACCAGCCCCAATCACAGCGGCTCGGCTTCCTCCGCCGCATCCTTCCATCCGGCCGCCACCATGCATATGACCCGCGATCTCCCGATTGACAGAAGTCCACGCGCCCACTAGGATACCCCCTCAACAAGGAGGGTCCGTACACGCGTGAGTCATCCGTCTCCATCCCATACTTCGACCCCACCGTCTACTTCGGTCCATCGCGTCGAGCAGCTTTTCGAAACCCTGATCTTCGGCAGCCGCTGGATTCAGGCGCCTCTCTACGGTGGACTGATTGTCGCCGAATTGCTCTATGCCGCCAAGTTCCTAACGGAACTCTGGCACATGGTCGTCCATTTCCGTGAGGAGACCGAAACGCTATTCATGCTGGGTGTCTTGTCGTTGATCGACGTCACCATGGTCGCCAACTTGTTGACCATGGTCATCATCGGCGGCTACGCGACCTTCGTCAGCAAGCTCGACTTGGACACCCACCCGGATCGTCCCGAATGGCTGACCCACGTGGACCCCGGCACCATCAAGATCAAGCTCGCCGCGTCACTCGTCGGAATCTCCAGCATTCATCTCCTCAAGGCCTTTGTGGACGTCACGAACGAAAATCCCGAACACATCAAGTGGAAAATTTTCATCCACCTGACGTTCCTGGGTTCGGCCATCTTCCTGGCCTATACCGATAAATTGATGCAGCGGGACCGCAAACACTGACCACATCCTGTCGAAGGTGAGCGGGACCTGACAGCCCCGAACTCTCTCGACGCATCGACGAGCCCCTCGCGTATCATTTGAGATACGCGCTGTATCGATTTCGATAAGCCCTTCCCATACCGCTCTACGCATTCACTCGTAGCCATGGCCGTTTCCTACAGCAACAGCGCCGTCGTGTTTTCCACAATGGCGCCGGTCCCGCGTGACACATGCGGCATGTGCCTTGCCTTTTCTCATCCGATGGTCCCGAACTGAGGCTCACCACTGCGCAGATGAGTGTCCACCCGATTTCCTGAGAGGCCTGGAGTCGCCATGACCAAACACAGCCCGACATCCGGTCCCCCGCTCTCGCTCGCCGACATTCTCGTCGAGGAGGCCGAACTGCTGGACGGCCCCTTCCCGGACGACCACTCGGTTAAGGTCCTCGCCAGGAAGAATACGGACGGTACGCTGGACAACGAGGTGATCGAGGAACTCCGTCGATATATCCACGGTCGCCACCCGAAACAGGCAGGGCTGTGCTTCTCCGGGGGTGGCATACGGAGTGCGACCTTCGGGCTAGGGGTTCTGCAATCGCTGGCCAGGTTGCAACTCCTGGACAAGTTCGACTATCTATCCACCGTCTCAGGCGGCGGATACATCGGCAGTTGGCTGACAGCCTGGGCCCATCGCCACCCGCGCGGCCTGCAGGGCGTGATGGAAGACCTCAACCACACGCCACCTACCGGCGCAGCCGAAGCCTCGCCACCGGTCCGCTGGCTTCGGAACTACAGCAACTACCTCAGTCCTCGTCTGGGGTTCTTTTCTGCAGACTCCTGGACCCTTCTGGGGATCTACCTGCGCAACCTGGCCTTGAATTGGATGGTGCTGATTCCCCTCCTCATGGTCCCGCTCCTCGGCCCACGCTGGATCATCGCCTTCACACAACTCAATCTCGAAAAGGCACCCCTCCCCGGCTGGGCCAATCCGGCCCTGTTCATGGTCGGTCTCGGGCTCGCCGTCATCGCGTTGATCTATCTGCACCTCTGCCGTCCTACGCTACGCGAATACCGGCGTGATAGCTGGCTGCAAACGCTGGAGACACAAGCGTGGTTTCTCCGCGCATGCCTGGCACCCTTGATCCTCTCAGTCGGCTGCCTCACCACCGCCTGGGCCTGGTTTCGCAATAACGGCGGCACCCTCGACCAAATCACCGTCGGCCAAACGGTCCTCGGCGGCGCCTTCCTGCACACCGGGAGCTGGCTCTTTTCCGCCATCACGCTCACACGATTCAAAGCCATGACGAAGTGGCTGGTCTGGGAAACCCTCGCAGTGGCCGCCACCGGTGCGTTGGGCGGATTCTTCCTGCGCGGAGCCCTGGCCAAGCTGCCGGGCGACTCAGGGGTGGCACAATATGCCGAATGGTTCGCCTTCCTCGCGGTGCCTGGGGTCCTGGCTGTCTTCTTGCTGACCGCCACGATCTTCATCGGCCTCGCCAGCCGATTCACGGAAGAGCAGGATCGTGAGTGGTGGGGGCGCACCGGTTCCTGGATCCTGATCGTGATGATTATGTGGATGGGACTGTCCGGCATCGTGATCTTCGGACCAGGACTGATTCACTGGATGACACCACAGGTCGCCGCCTCGGTCGGCGGTTTGTCCGGCCTTCTTACATTGATTCTGGGATTCAGTTCACGAACCACGGCTCAGCAACAGGAAGAACGGTCACACGTCACCACAATCACTGATATGGCGGTGCGCGCGGCCGCACCCTTGTTCATGCTCTGCGTCCTCATCGCCTTGGCGCTCGGCACCAGTTGGCAATTAGACCTGTTCGCTCACCAGTATGGAACACATCTGAACGATCTCGCAGAACCGAAACTGACAGGACTCGGAATCTGGACCGATCCCTGGGGCCACGACCAAGTCCTCCATAATACGCCTCAATGGCTGCTGTTCCGGTTCACGGCGACCGTGATCGTGCTCGGGTTGCTGATGTCCGTCTTTATCAACATCAACCGGTTCTCGCTCCATGCGATGTATCGTAACCGTCTCATTCGAGCCTATCTCGGCGCGTCCCGCGTACACACCGAGCGCGATCAGACCTTCAATCCCTTTACCGGATTCGACAACCTCGATAACCCGGCCATGAGCGACATGCGATTCGACGAGGTGCGCCTCGCCCGGTGGTTCCTCACGCAGGAGACACGGCAGCAGACGATGCAGGCCCTGGCCCGCTACCTCCAACTGCCACACCCGACACCCGATCAACAGCAGATGCTGCGGGAACAACTACCCCAGGATCTGACGCAGACACCAGTTCGCAAACGTCTGAGCGAGGCCGCGCAACAACTCCGGCTCGGCCCGGCCTGCCTGGCTCGCCTCACCGCCTTGCAGTTGCCGGACACCCCTGCGGGTCGGGACGCGATCAGCTGGTTTGCCGCTCTGTTCGTGAATCGACTCTACGAACAGAGTCCCGGCCCTTTGCACATGATCAACATCGCCCTCAATCTCGTGAAAGGCGACAACCTGGCCTGGCAGCAGCGGAAGGCTCAGTCGTTCACCATCAGTCCTCTCCACAGCGGCAGTTGGAATCTGGGGTATCGTCGTTCAGAAGAATATGGAGCCAACCGCTACATCGGCCAGCCTCTATCGCTCGGGACGGCGCTGGCCATCTCAGGCGCCGCCGCCAGCCCCAACATGGGCTACCATTCCTCTTCCGCCGTGACGTTCCTTCTGGCCCTCTTCAATATTCGCCTCGGCTGGTGGCTGGGCAATCCAGGACCAGCCGGCATGACGACCTACCATCAAGCCTCACCCACGCTCTCGATCCGTCCGCTGCTGGCGGAAGCGTTCGGGCTCACCGATGCCTGCCATCCCTACGTCTATCTGTCAGACGGAGGCCATTTCGAAAATCTCGGACTCTATGAAATGGTGCGCCGCCGGTGCCATTGCATCCTTGTCGTGGATGCCGGCTGCGACCCCCGCCTGGCCTTCGAGGATTTCGGCAACGCCATCCGCAAAATCCGGATCGACCTGGGGATCGATATCGAGATCGCCCTCGACCAGATCACGCGCTCGGCCGACACCGGAACCAGCGCCCGCCACCATGCGATCGGCACGATCCGTTACGATAAGGTCGATGACAATGCCACCGCCGGTACGCTGGTCTACCTCAAGCCGTCATTGACCGGCAGCGAACCCACGGATGTGCAGGACTATGCGGCACGCCATCCGGCCTTCCCCCACGAGTCGACCTCCGATCAGTTCTTCGACGAGGCGCAATTCGAATCCTATCGACGCCTCGGGGAGCATGTCGCCCAACAGGTCTTGCGACCGGCACTCCAACAACGCGAGCAGGAGTTTTCACACCTCTGTCATGCGCTGCGCTCCCACTGGATGACGACCCCATCGGGCATGCAGGAGTCTTTCCTGGGCGAAACGGACGATCTCAAAGACCTCGAACGACTGTTGCGGGACGATCCGGACTTGCTGCGCTACGATCTGGAGATGTACCCGGAGCTCTGCTCCGTGTTTGGGATGGATCCGGGAACGATCACGGCGAATCCCCGTGCGGCCTTACATACCTGCAATCTACAAATTCAGCTCATGGAGCAGGTCTATCTCGCGGTGAAGTTGGAGGAGTTCCACGGGCACGCGCTGAACCGCGGATGGATGAACCTGTTCCGTCGATGGACCTCTTCGGCGACATTCCGCCTCTTCTGGCCCGCCTTGTGCGGCATGTACAGTCAGCAATTCGTGCGGTTCGCGGAGCAGCATCTCAATCTCTCGATCGACGAGGTCGCCCGGCTGGAACCACTCGGGAAGACCGACGATCTGACGTCACTGTTTCGGGAACTCACGATCGAGTGGGCATCCGTACCGGACTATGTACAATCCTTCATCCACGTCCTCACGCAGCCCCTCCCCCTGGAGGAGGTCACGGAACAACCTCCGCGACGTGCCGCCTGGCAAATGCGTCTCCCGGCACTCGACTCGCAGGCAGGACCGGTCGGCCCCGGCGAGATCCTGGCGATTGTCACAGCTACCCGCCTGTCTGTGTCAGGGCACCGGCTTGGATTGTACGGGTGGGTTCGCCCGGCCTACCGCGGACTGGGACTTGGACACCGGCTGTTCGGCACCGCCATCACCGAACTGACTGCAGCCTACCAAGGCCACAGCCTGAGCGTCGATTTGGGCCCTGACAATCCCTCCTGGGCCGGCACGTCGATTCGCAATATCGGATGGCTGCGGTTCTACGAACAACTGGGATTTACACGGGATCGTTCGGATCCGAGCCGCTTCCAAATGACAAGAATCTTGCGATAGCACGAGAACCCCTCACCCCGCTGAGGAGAGACGAATCCATCGTCAGGGTTCAATCGCGCCCAGCTCAACCGGCATGCCAGGGAAGTGGGGAACTGGCAGACGACGTCACGCCACGCGGTGCTGTGCCGGGCCAATCAACGCCCGGACTCCGAGCAGCAACCGATCCACGCTAAAGGGTTTTTCCAACGTGCCATGCGCGCCGAAGATCGCCGCAATTTTGAGGATGTCGTAGCCCTGCACCGCCTGCCCGGATATGGCCAGGACCTTCACGGGTATCTGTTGGCTGTGCACGCGGAGAATGGTTTCCAACCCATCCTGGACCGGCAAGTAGACGTCGAGAATGACGAGATCGGGAGACTGGCTCTGAATGGTCCGAAGTGCCTGCCGTCCATCCGCGGCCTCGATGACCTGATACCCTTCCATTTCGAGTACGGTCCGCAGCCACCGACACACTTTCTCATCATCGTCCGCAACTAGAATCAGCGCCACCAACACCTCGCTTCCGCGTCAGGCACAGTCTTCGGCTGAAATCCCCCCGCTCGGCAATGTTCTCGCATAGAGCGTTGCCACCTGCGAACGTCGCGTGATGCCTAACTTGGAATACATGTTGGAGATGTAATTCTTCACCGTCTTATCGGAGAGCGACAGGGCAACGGCGATCTCTTTGTTCGTCTTGCCTTCCGCCACCAGAGGGAACAGACGTCGCTCTTGCGGTGACAGTTCGGCCATGCAGGCTGTCGACAGCCCGCTGGCCATATCCCGCACTTCCATCATGACGGTACCGAGCAACTGCGGCCCCAGCGCCGTCCGGCCACCGGCCACCCGTCGCATCGTCTCCCGCCACATCGCCACCGGCGTATCCTTCAACACGTACCCTTGAGCGCCGGCTGCGACCGCTTCGCGAATGACGGTGGGGTCGTCGTAGACGCTGAGGATGAGCACCCGTGTATCCGGATTCCCAGCCAACAGCCTCCGGCATGCGTGCACCCCCGAGCCATCGGGCAAACTAATATCCAGCAACACCAGATCAGGCGTCAGTTTCTCCACCAATGCGAGGCCCTCTGCCATCAAGCCGGCCTCGCCAACGAGCCGGAACTCCGCCGTACGATTCAGCTGCTCCCTCAGCCCAAGGCGGGCCATGCGGCTATCATCAATCAAAACAATGCGGTACAGGTGCTGCGCGTCCATCACCCTCTCTCCGATCGCCAATCGTTCGGCAATTTTTTCGGATATAGTCTCGGCGGATGACGCGCGTAGGAATATCGGCAGAAGATGGATTCGCCTGTCAGCATTCGGCTGACAGGCAAGAGACAGGCCCCTCAGCCAGACTGAAGGGAGGTGTCGAGACTAGTCGATCAGTCGGGCTTCAATCGCGTAGCGGATCAGCTCACCGGTGCTTTCACACGACAGTTTTTGCAGAATCCTGGCCCGATAGGTACTAATGGTTTTCACGCTGAGGCGAAGCTCCTCCGCGATCATGGAGACCGATTTGCCCTGCCCCAGCAATCGAAGCACCTGCAGTTCACGATCCGACAAGCTGGCGTGTAAGGATTCATCCGCGCCGGTTTCGATCGCGCTCGCCATCTGTTCGGCCAAGGCCGCCGTAATGTACCGACCTCCTTGTAACACCCGCAGAACGGCCGCCAGCAGCTCGGAGGGCGCACTCTGCTTCGTCAAATACCCCGAGGCTCCTGCTTTGATCGCACGCATCGCGAATTCTTTTTCCGGATAGAGACTTAACATGAGCACCGGGAGGCGAGGCTGCAGAAGCTTGGCCTCCTTCAACACCTCCAGCCCGTGCTTGTCAGGAAGAGCGATGTCCAGAATCATCAGATCCCAGGGCAGACGCCGAACGGCATCCAAGGCCTCCTCGCCGGTGCGTACTTCACAGATCTCTGAGCACAGTTGCTCCTCCTCCAACAATTCTCGCACTCCCCTGCGTACGATCGGATGATCATCCGCAATCAGGCATCGACAGCTATTCATGAACCGGTTTCCTCCGTCGTGGAGCCGGAGCTGACGTCACGTCGCTTCCGGCAGATTCGTCGGGCACGGCACCGACTGGAATACACACTTCGACCGTCGTGCCGGAATCCATTCGCGAGTGAATCTCAACCCGGCCCGCAAGAATCTCCACGCGCTCCCGTATGCCCCGTAGCCCGAATCCGGCCATCGGAGACAGACCCTCAACATCAAATCCGACACCATCGTCTGTGACGGTCAACCGCCATTCCCGCCGACTCCGCTGAACCAGGATGGACACGGTCGTGGCATGTGCATGGCGAGTCACATTGGTCAGTAGTTCCTGAACAATCCGATAGAAGGCCGTCTCCAGTGTGGGCAGGCGCCCTGCACGACGGTGCGCCTGCTCAAACACCAGCGAACAGCGCAGGCCGGTCCGCGCCTGCACGTCCGCGATCATCGCTTCCAGACCGGCCTTGAGCCCCAGTTCTTCTAGGACCGGAGGGCGAAGGACCCGAACAATCTGGCGCAGGCGCGCAAACAAAAGATCTGTCGTCTCCAGCGCGCGAGCCAAGCGATCTTGGCCACGCCCGGCCGCCGCAGTCGATCGACCCGCGACGCTGCGCTTGACCGACGCCAGATCGAACTTGAGCGAGGTCAGCAATTGACCGACTTCATCGTGCAATTCGCGTGACAATCGTCGGCGTTCGTTGGACTCCACCATATGCAATTCCTGAGACATGGCCTGGAATCGTCGATACGCCTCTTCCAGGGAGGCATAGGCTCGCCGAGGGGCCGTGACATCGATCATCGCTCCGATCATACGTACGCCGACGCCAGCCTCGTTCCGTACGATATGGGCCCGATCCAGGAAGTTTCCATACGTGCCGTCGGCCAGGAGAAAACGGTATTCAGCAACGAACGTTCTGACATCTGTTTGGATGGCCTGACTCACCATGCCGAGAATCCGTTCTTTGTCTTCCGGGTGCAACCGGTTGCTCCACGCGTCGATGCTTGTCTCCGTTCGCGGATCATACCCGAACTTGTCGCAGGCGTTGGGACTCCACCAATGACCACCCGTGAGCAAATCCCAATCCCACAAGATGTCGTTGGTAGCCTCAGCGACCAGACGGAACCGCTCCTCACTGGACCGGAGCAGGGCTTCGGTCTGCTTTCGGTCGGTGATGTCCCGACCAACCCCGGTAATCCCGACCACCCGGCCGTGTAAATCCGTGAAGGGGGCGCCATTCCAGTGATACAAAATCGCACGGCCGTCTTTGGTGAGCAGATGGCCCTCCAACTCCGCATAGCCGGCCTCGAACGCCTGTTGAATGGCCGCGCTGGTCGGTTCCGCCTCCGACGTGGGCACCATCTCCAATGCCGATTTTCCCAACAACTCCTCATGCGTATACCCGGTGACCGTTTCCAATCGACGGTTCCATTTGCTGAGACGGCCTTCCAGATCCAGCACAAAAATCACATCGGGAACGGTTTCCATAATGGTCTGCAAATTACTCAAGGCTTCCGCCAGTTCCCGCTCCGCCTGTTTGCGCTCAGTGATATCGGCAATGGTACCGACCATGCGCAAGGGCTGCCCGTCAATGTCTCTGGCGACAACTTTGCCTCGGTCGAGATACCATCGATATTCCCCGGACTTGTGGCGTAATCGAACTTCGAGTTCCTTCACGGGCGTGCGGCCATCCAGATGCGCCTGGAGCACCTCTGTCATGCGTGGGGTGTCCTCCGGATGCAGAATCTCGTAGAAGAAAGCCGTCGACCCGGTAACCTCCTCGGGTCGATACCCGAGCAGGCGGATCCACTGAGGACTGAAGTAGACGGCATTGGTCTTGACGTTCCAGTCCCACAGCCCCTCATTGGTCGCCTCGATGGCGAAGTGGAATCGCTCTTCACTGGTGCGTAGTGCACCTTCGGCCCGCTTCCGCTCAGTCACATCACGAACGAAGGCGCAATGGCATTCCCGTCCGTTGTAGTACATGAAATTCACATCGACTTCGATCGGAATGAGCCGGCCGTCCTTGGTGCGATGACGACTCTCAAACGACACGTTCCCCTGAGCCCTGGTTTCTTCCCAATAGCTCGGCCAGGCCTCGGTTGGGAAGTCTGAGTTCAGGTCATGCACCGTCATCCCGAGAAGTTCCTCCCGCGAATACCCCAGCATCACCGTCGCGGCATCGTTGACATCCAACAGCTCAGCGTTTGACCCGACCCAGTAGATCGCCTCCGTCGCATGATCGACAGTGTACTTGGCTAACTGCAGGGCCTCCTCGGTCCGCTTTCGTTCTGTGATGTCCTGCACCATCGCCAATACGTGCAGCGCATGCCCCGCCTCGTCCCGGATGACCGAGAGTCCCACGTGGGCCCAAATGATGCGCCCGTCTTTTCGGATGTACCGTTTTTCAAATACATCACAGGCCAGTTCTCCCGACAAAAGATTCCGCACCCGTTCGAGATTCTGGCCCAAGTCATCCGGATGCGTCAGGGACTGATAGGTACGCGTGAGGAGTTCCTCCTCGGAATAACCGAGAATTGTGCAGAGGGTTTGATTGACCTCCCATAACCGTCCGGTGACATCCGCGATCGACATCCCAATCGTCGCATTCCGATAGGCGGCGCGAAAGCGTTCCTCGCTACGACGGAGCGCATTTTCCACCCGCTTCCGCTCCGTAATATTCAATAAGACGCCGATGGCACGAGTGACCCGCCCCTGGCGGTCCGGAAGCCCTCGCCCCTTCGCCAACACCCATCGTTCCTCCCCCGTGGGAAGCCTGAGCCGATACTCCGCCTCGTAGTCGCGATGCATCCTGAGGCAATCCTCGAATCGTTGTGCCACCCATTCACGGTCTTCCGGGTGAATACGCTCGAGACAGGCCGCATACGACGTAAGATCACCTGGGCGGAAGCCGACAATCTCCATCCCCCTGGGAGAAAAGATGGTGCGATCCTCTGCCACATTCCAATCAAAGGTACCTTCTCCTGCCGCGGCCAGCGCGAGACTGAGGTGCGTCTCCCCTTCCTGCCGCTTCGCCTCCACCTGTTTCAGCTCGGTGAGGTCCTTCACATAGGCGACACGCGAATGGGGCCGTCCATGCGCATCCCTGATGAGCATGGCCTCGACCAAGACCGGAAACACCGAGCCGTCCTTGCGCTGTTGAACGGACTCGAAGAGGAGATGCCCCTCCTGGCCGATGAGCGTGCAATGCTCCTGAACCGCCGCGCGTGCCTCGGGAGCGTAGACTGACAGAACGGGCCGACCGATCAGTTCCTCCACCGTGTATCCGGATTGCCGGGCAAACGCTCGATTGACCGCCAGGAAGGTCTCCGAAACCAAATCGGCATGGGCGAGCCCGAACTCCGCCTGTTCAAACACCTGTTGCCAGCGTCGCGCATCTTCCTCGGCTTGTTTCCGTTCGGTAATGTCGGTCGTCGCCCCGACCATGCGATAGGGACGGCCCTGTTCATCCCACAGCGCCTGCGCACGCGATTGAAGCCATCGATAACTTCCATCCTTGTGACGCACCCGGCATTGCACATCAAAGGGCACCCGACGTTCGAAATGGTTCTGGGTCTCGGTCCGCACGCGCGCCAGGTCATCCGGATGCACCCGATCGAAGAATGAAGACGCGAGATCCGGCAATTCATCCTCAGCAAACCCCAACAAGGCTTTCCAACGGGCGGAATGCACCGCCTCTCCGGTGAGCACATTCCAATCCCAGATCCCGTCGGAGGTGCCTCGCACGGCCAGGGCATAGCGCTCTTCGCTCGCTTTGAGTTGCTGCTCGGCGAGGAATCGCCCCAACTCACTGCCGGCGCGGCCGGCAGCCATGCGCAACAGCGATTCCGCCCAGACGGGATCCTTCAACGGTTTGCTGGCGAGCACGGCAAGCCACCCGATGGGCTCGTCGCTCGGTGAGGGAAGCATCAAGGCCATATAGGACTCGATGGAGAGATGACGAAGCAGATCATCCTGAGGGAATGTGGCTTGCACGTCGGCCGGATAGTGACAGAATCCTTCGGTCAGGACGTGCTCGCACGGTGTCCCCGCCAAGTCATACTCTACCTGTTCCAGCGGCCCATCCGGCCCACGACCGGCAACGGTCCTGGCGCGATCCCGACCGGGAAGGGGTCGAATACAGAACGCATAGTCCGCCTCAATCGCATGCGCCAGCGTTTCCACGAGCTGCCGCAGGAATGCCACGCCTGTCGAGCGGATGGTCCCGGCCATCACGCCCAAGGCTTCTTCACTGCGCTTCTGCGCCGTGAGATCCCGTACCGAAACGATGCCGCCGATCCACTCTCCGTCACGAATGAGCGGCGCCACGGTCCACCTGACCCGCAAGGCTGAGCCATCGCATCCGACAAACACGTCATCCGGACTCTGGCTCTTCACCGGCAGAACACACGCACGCGCGAGCCGACAGGGTTCATCCGAACACGATGCAGCGCTCTGCTCATGACGATGGACACAGTCGTGCAGCAACCGGCCGGCAAGTTCGGAGGAAGTCTGGTTGAGAAGCACTTCCGTCTCATGATTGACGTGTCGCACACGCCCGCTGCAGTCCGTGACGAAGACCGCGTCTGCCATACTCGCGATCATCTCGCTCAGTACATGCTCATCGAGGATCGAACGATCGACTCTCAGCCTTCGCAATTCCAACTGCGCCCCGGCCTGTCGAGCCACTCGCCGCAACGCTTCACCTTGCTCGTCGGTCGTCCTGCGAGGCACCACGTCCATGACGGCGATCGTGCCCACTGCGTATCCGTCGGGGGTCAGAATCGGGGCTCCACAGTAAAATCTGACTCGCGGTTCCGCCATGACCAACGGATGGGTGGAAAAGCGCGGATCGGCCTGTGCATCCTCAATCGTCACCAACTCCGTCTGTTGGATGGTGAACGCACACAGACCGGCGTCACGGACGGTCTCGGTTATAGCCAGGCCGACCGTGGCTTTGAACCACTGCCGGTCCCGGTCGATGAACGTGACGACCGCGATCGGCGCACGGCACAACGCCGCAGCCAGATGCGCCAAGTCATCGAAGGCGGTGTCCGGGGGAGAGTCGAGAATCCGGTAGCGCAACAAGGCAGCTACACGGGCCATGTCGTCGGAAGGCGGGGCGTGCGTCGCCATACGTGCAGTCCCACGCGCAAATACCCGAAGGATTGGTGTACGCTGATTTCGCCCAGAGTCTTACCACAAATACCCCGCATCGAATAGGGCCATCCGGGACAAGGGGAGCCATCTGGCTCTCTCAGTGACCTGTGCGGGGGCAGCGCTATGACCAGGCAGGGAGTGACGTGCCATCGGTCATGCGCCAATGAGGAACCCAAACCAGTGCCACGAGTTTGACGGCGATATTGGATTTGCTGGGCTTGAGCATGATGCGGTCGAGTGTTTCCGTCAGCGGATCAGTCGCAGCCGCCAACGCGGAGGTTTCGGCGTTGAACTGCGATTCAAGAT
Source organism: Nitrospira sp. (assembly GCA_016788885.1). NCBI lineage: Bacteria > Pseudomonadati > Nitrospirota > Nitrospiria > Nitrospirales > Nitrospiraceae > Nitrospira > Nitrospira sp. Next base: position 122,656 of record JAEURX010000075.1, read on the forward strand.
CAGACAACTGTTGTTGCAGGGCCGCGACATTGTCTTCGGCATGGCTCACATCCTTCGATTCCTTCATGGCCCGGCCCGCACCACGGATCGCGGTCGTCGCCTTGCCGATCGTGGTCGCGCTGATCGTCTTCCGTCCCAGGAACGCCCCCAAGATCGTCGCACCGACGGAAATCGCTGCTTGCAACTGACTGCTTCGGGATTCCGCCTGTTGCCGCTCGACCATCTGCTCCGCGCGCCGGATACGATCTTGGAGGGCTGCAATCTTGGGCGAATACTTTTTCCGCAGGGCGTCGCTTTGCTGATCACGTTGCTCACGCCCGGCCTGCTGGAGTCGCACCCGGAAATCGCGTTCCGATTCACCAGGCCGCGACAAGGCATTCGCACTCGGGCTGCGAAAGAGTTCGAGCGTGTGCGTACGATAGATCCAACCTGAGAGCGCACTCTTCCAGACCTCATATTGTTTGGCCTGACTCGCGATACCGGGGAGCGGCTCGAACTTGGTACGGTCGACCGGTTCGCGCTCCAGATCGGCCAAGGCGATCTCCGCGAGGTGCGACTGTTCCCATTCCAGCGGAATCGCGCCGGTCCCGATCGCCGCCAGGCGCGTCAGCTCGTTCGTCGTATCAACCGCCGCTTTAGTATCCACAAACCGCACCTGAACCGCCCCGAGCACCATGGGCTGATAGACGAGTGCGGCCGTGTCAGGCTGCGCGCTCCGCAAGGGTACAAAATATTGCGGCACATCGGGCGGCACGATCGGACGGGCCGCCGCCGCGTGCGTCCCCTCCTGTGCCGATCGCGACACTCCCGCTACCTGCGCGGCGCGACCCGACAGACCGGCAGATGGGTGCGCGCTTCGCATCGGCGCCATCAATTGCTTGATTTGTGTCCGCGTCAGCGGGCCGCGCAGGTACGACAAGGTCCAGCGAGTTTGGAAGACTTCCGGCGCATCCTCGTGGACATTGTTCAGGAGAAACACCCGGTTCCCGAGCCCCGCCAGCGTTTGCTCCATCTGTTGGCGATCAAACCTTTTCCCGCTACTGGCTGCCGCACCCTCCAGCCCCTCGATCACCCGCGCCTTGTCGCGCTCCGTTTGCAGCCGACCAATGAACCAGGTGCCGGTATTGGCCAATCCCTTGTAATCGAGATCGACCGGATTTTGCGTCGCCAATACGACACCCAGCCCGAACGCCCGTGCCTGCTTGAGCAGGGTCAACAGCGGCGCCTTGGAGGGAGGATTGGCCACAGGCGGGAAGTAGCCGAAAATTTCGTCCATGTAGAGAATCGCCCGCAGGCTGGTCGTGCCGGATTGCGAACGAACCCAGCCCAACGTTTGATTCAGCAACAGTGAGACAAAAAACATCCGTTCTGCATCATTCAAATGCGCAATCGAAAAAATGGCGATCCGTGGCTTCCCGGACGCCCCGTACAGCATCTGTCCGACGTCCAGTGGTTCCCCTTCCATCCAAGCGGCAAATCCCGGCGCAGCCAACAAATTGTTCAGTTGCATGGCCAGCGCGAACCGCTCCTTCGACGGAAAGAACGATTCCAGATCCAACACCCCGACCTTCACCAGCGGCGGCGCTTGAATCTGATGAATCAGCGCGGCCAGATCCAAATCTCGCCCCGCCCGCCAGGCGCTGTCGAGAATCGACGACAGGAGAATATGTTCACGGCTCTTGATCGGGTCAGCTTGCAAACCGATCAAACCCAGGAGACTGGTCACCGTCGTGCCGATCCGTTCGCGCAGGAGTTCCGCATCATCCAGCATCTCGGGCGGCGGCGCGGCAAACGACTTCAGAATCGACACCGGCAATCCCGCATTGCTCCCCGGCGTGTAGATGGCGAAGTCGGCGGCATCTCTCAATGTTTGGATACGCGCGGCGCTTTGTCCCCATTCACCCAACCCTTTCTCCCACAGCGCCGCCTGCTGTGCCGCGTAGTCGGCAGGCGCAAGTCCCTTCTTGCGTGCATCGTCTTCATTGATCCAGAGGGCAAAGTCCTCACCTCGAAGTTGCGGAAACGTGAGCAGCAGGTTCGCGAGGTCTCCCTTGGGGTCGATGACAATAGCGGGAATCCCGTCGATCGCGGCTTCTTCCAGCAGCCCGACGCACAGCCCCGTCTTGCCGCTTCCCGTCATGCCGACGCAGACCGCATGAGTCACCAGATCCTTGGAGTCATACAGCAGCCATCCCGGCTTGGCTTTCTTCGCGGCCAGATCGTACGGTCGACCGAGATAGAACACCCCGAGCTTCTCGAAATCAGCGGCCCCTGCGCTCGACGGATCTGGCGCGGACGCACCGAGGATGCTGTCGGTCGTGGCCACGGCTTTGGCCTTCGTCTCTGTCTTTTTCGGCGGCATAGATGATCCCCCAGTGGAGCCAGCAGGAATCGCAGAACGCTGCGGAATGTCGACCGGCATTCTAGTAAGCAGGGGCACGGACTGCAAGCCGTTCACGCATCGGTTTCCGCACGGCAACCGGTCCTCACGTTCACCCCTCGCGTACTAATTCAATTGCGAAATCGGTTGGCTCACTGGCAGGATGCAGCTGACATGCATCGTCACTGGATCATCTCGCTCGCGCTGGCCCTCTTTGGGCTTCCTGGTCTCGCCCTGGCCGAGGCTCCGCCCCAAAGCGTGCACTGGGGCGCCATCGCCTTTCCGGACCATGACCCAACCTTGACCCTGAGCACGGCTGTGCTGGATCGCTTCACGGAATTCGACGGCGCCGGCAAACGCTACAACGATATGCATCAGACGATGGGCTTCAACTTTTTTACGGTGAGTTGGACGAAGCCCCTCTCGCAGTTACCCGGCTGGAATCTCAATCTCACGGCGGGTGGCGGGCCGACCAGGGATGGCCCCAGCCGGTTCCTACAGAATGATGTCGTCCACAAATTACGCGGCTTTGACCCGGTCCCGGTCGGCGAGAAGCGTGACGCCAATGACTTCATGCTGAGCGGCACGATGACGCGCTGGTTCGGCATCCTGGGAACCAGTGACGTCTTCTTTGCCGGAGTGGGCGGCGCCGGCGGCTCACTGTACTACGAACCCTACGTACAAGCCGGCTTTCGACGTCTGGCCATCTTGGGCGTGATCCCGTTCCTCGGCGACTATCTTCGCGTGTCCGCACTGGGGCGCTACGGCCGCCCCTTCAGCGGCGCGGCGTTTCACCAGGTCGCCCCGCAATCCTATCTCGCGCAGGCATCAGTGGGATTGGGCAACTATCAGCACTGGAAGGATTCGACGCCCTGGGAAATCGAACTCGCCGTGACCGTCGATTCCGGACTGTTCGTGGACCATCGAGGAGATGCGCTGGAAGAACGATTCGTCTCACTGGCGCTGCGTTATTCTGCCTTCACCTTCGAAACGTGGAACGATCTCATCAATCAAAAAGACTATGGTCCGACCTTCGGCGCCCGCCTGACACTCGATCTGTTCTATCTGTACGATCGCTGGTTTCACTGAAGGTCAGTGGCGTTCACGCTGACAGGCTCACGTAACCACCTCAGCCTGAACCTACCGCAAAACACCCACGAACCAGAGCAGCACGAGAATGCTGGCCGGGACGCCCAACAACCAGAGGATGAACCCTTTGCCCATCGGTCCCATGGACCCCTCCTTGTGAGCTGTAGCTCACGGTAAGAACGCCGCCGCCGTAAGCTCGCGATTCAAAGCCGCGACCATGTTCAGATGTGCGCGGTAATCTTGTTCAAGATCCGCCACAAATAGGTCGGCATGCTTCCGTTGCAGGACCTGTCCGAATTCGGCTTGCCTACTGACTGGGATGTCATACAGAGCCGCCAAGGCGCTCACATATTGCCCGCCACCTGCTGCCGCTTCCTGCCTGAGATTTTCGTATGCCACCCCTGCAAATAGATTGATCTTCTGTTCCTTCACGATCATGCCATCGGACGTAAAGAGTTCATTCGGGCTCGTGCTGGAGAAAAAATTGACGGTCGTATCGACCGTGGCTTTGGTGGTGTTACAGGCCCCAACCGACAAGCCGACGGCCAGGACCCACAGAGTCACACCCAGGTGGCGCATGGATTGTGTTGATGCCATACGAACCTCCTTCCCGCTCACTCCCGGCAAGTTGAACAGCGCTTCCTGTTCACTTATAGCGGGCGAGCAGGAACAGTGCCCCTGGTGATTACCCTGGAGGAACCGGGAATACGCTCCTGGCGAGAACGCTGTGGGTGAAACACGTCTGGTCTTGAGAGGAAGCTGGAGTGCGAACTATTCAGAAACCGCAAGGGAACGGCCGGTCACAAAATGCCCGACACCGTCACCATTCTTTAAACACGACAAAGACGGCGCCGATCATCATGCCGAACCCAACCAGATAATTCCATTTCAGCTCTTCCTTGAGATAGACGACCGAGAAGACGCAGAACACGATAAGCGTAATCACTTCCTGTATCGTTTTGAGCTGCGCCGCGGTGAATTCATAATGGCCGATACGATTGGCGGGAACCTGGAAGCAGTACTCCACGAACGCGATGCCCCAACTCGCCAGAATCGCCATCCACAACGGCGACTCTTTGTATTTCAGATGCCCATACCAGGCGAAGGTCATGAAGATGTTGGAGATGGTCAGTAAAAGAATGGTGTGCATGGGCCTCCTCTGGGATATGGGGAAACAGCAGCGGGGAAAGAAGTACTTCCTTGGAGACTGAACATCATTGGCGTCTCCTGCCTCCCCACATCTCTCCATTCATAGCGGGGTGGAAGGGTAGAGTCTTCGGAGTCGGCATGGCGGGCGTGGAGAGATGCAGCGGATAAACTTGCCGTTGTGCGACGGCATGCGACCTTCGGTCGCGCCTCACAGTCGCACACGGCAACAGGTAGCGGGTCGTGAGCAGTCCGCGCTCATCGCATCATGCCTATCCCTAACGCGCCACCCCTCAGACCCCCGCTTCTCTTAACACCTGTCCCGTAAACGACCGCTTGGATTTGGCGATCTCCTTCGGCGGTCCTTCGGCCACGATCTCGCCGCCGCGGTCGCCGCCCTCAGGCCCCAGGTCGATCACCCAGTCTGCGTTGCGAATCATGTCGAGATTGTGCTCGATCACCAGGACGGTATTACCGCTTTCAACCAGGCGGTCGAGCACGTCCAGCAGACGTTGCGTATCGGCGAAGTGAAGGCCGGTCGTCGGCTCATCGAGGATGTACATGGTGCGGCCAGTGGGTCGCTTGGAGAGCTCGCGCGAGAGCTTCACCCGCTGGGCTTCGCCGCCGGAGAGCGTGGTGGCCGACTGCCCGAGTTTCACATAGTGGAGCCCGACGTCGTGCAGCGTTTGGAGTTTCGCCTTGATGTAGGGAATGTTCTCGAAAAATTCCAGTGCATCATCGACCGTCATATTCAAAACATCGGCGATGCTGCGCCCCTTGTACTGAATGTCCAAGGTTTCCCGGTTGTAGCGCTGCCCCTTGCACACCTCACAAGTGACATAGACGTCTGGCAAAAAATGCATCTCGATTTTGATGAGCCCATCGCCCTGACAGGCTTCACATCGGCCGCCTTTCACATTGAAGCTGTAGCGGCCTGGCTTGTACCCGCGCACCCGCGACTCCGGCAGGTTCGAAAAGAGATCGCGAATGAAGGTGAACAGTCCGGTGTAGGTGGCCGGATTGGAGCGGGGCGTGCGCCCAATGGGCGACTGGTCGATGTCGATGATCTTATCCAGCGCCTCAACCCCCTTCAGTTCCTTACACCCATCGATCTTCGGCTTCTTCTGATACAGCAGTTGCGAGAGCGAGTGGAACAACACTTCGAGCACGAGCGTGCTCTTTCCCGACCCCGACACACCGGTCACGCAGGTGAGCAAGCCCAACGGCACGTTGAGGGTCACCCCTTTCAAATTGTGTTTCTTGGCGCCGACGACCGTCAGGAACCCTTTGGGCTTTCGCGTGCGCGCCGGCAACGAGACCATCTGCGCGCCGAGCAGATACTGCCCCGTGAGGGAGTCGGGGTTGGCCATCACCTGTTTGGGTGTGCCTTGAGCAATGATTTTTCCGCCATGCGTGCCGGCGCCGGGCCCGAGATCGAGAATGTAATCGGCCGCCTGCATGGTCTCCGCATCGTGCTCGACGACGATGACGGTATTGCCGAGATCGCGAAGACGCAGCAGTGTCTGCAACAGACGCCGATTGTCGCGCTGATGCAGACCGATCGACGGTTCATCCAGGATGTACAACACGCCCACCAGCCCCGAACCGATCTGCGTGGCAAGCCGAATCCGTTGCCCCTCGCCGCCGGACAAGGTGGCCGCCGGACGGTCCAAGGTCAGATAGTCCAGACCGACATTGACGAGAAATCCCAGCCGCTCGCGGATTTCTTTTAAGATCCGATGCGCGATCACCAGTTCGCGTTCGGTGAACGTGAGTCCGGCAAAAAAATCCGCCGCCGCCCGCACCGACAGCTCGGTCACTTCGGCGATGGAGCGCTTGGCGATCTTCACCGCCAGACTCTCCGGCTTGAGACGCGCGCCGTGGCAACGTTCACACCGTTCCAGCAACGTGAAATCTTCGTCTTCAGATGCGCCCGGCGCCATCGCGTAGCCGATACCATCGCAAGCGGGGCATGCCCCATGCGGGCTGTTGAAGGAGAAGACCCGGGGCGTAATCTCGGGATAACTCACTCCACACTTGATACACGCCAGCTTGTCACTATAGACGTGCACTTTGCCCGGCTCCGTGAGCACCCCGACCAATCCCCCAGCCAGCTTCACCGACGTTTCGACGGAATCCGCGATCCGTCGCATCAACGCATCGCCTGGCTTCATCACCAGCCGATCGACGACGATCTCGATGTTGTGCTTTTTCTGCTTGTCGAGGACGATGTCGTCGCCGAGATCAACGATCTCGCCGTTGATTCTCGCCCTGACATACCCGGCCTTCCGCATCTCCAGTAATTCTTTTCGATACTCGCCTTTCCGGCCACGAACGATGGGCGAGAGGATCTGAAACTTCGAGCCTTCCGGCAGTTCACAGATCGCATCCACCATTTGCTGCACCGTCTGCGCGGTAATCTCCTGGCCACATTGAAAACAACAGGGATGGCCGACACGGGCGTACAGCAGGCGGAGATAGTCGTAAATTTCCGTGACCGTCCCAACGGTCGAGCGGGGATTGTGGCTGGTGCTTTTCTGTTCGATGGAAATAGCGGGCGACAACCCCTCGATGGAATCCACATCGGGCTTGCCCATCTGTTCGAGGAACTGCCTGGCATAAGCCGAGAGCGACTCCACGTACCGCCGCTGGCCTTCGGCATAGATGGTATCAAACGCCAGGGAGGACTTCCCCGACCCGCTCAGCCCGGTGATGACGACGAGTTTGTCTCGCGGAATCTCGACATCGAGATTCTTCAGATTGTGCTCACGCGCACCTTTCACGACAATGGTATTGCTCATAAGGGCGGGATTATAACACGCCGCTCCCACACGCTCGTTCGCCTCATCCTCATTGTCCCCACCCCAGGCCGGATCATCCCGGCCTCGATCGGGCCTCGGCCGTGTCGGAAAACGGGCAGTTTAGTTTTTTCCCCGACCTGCCGATAGGGAGGTGTGGGCACTTCCGTATCCCAACCATAACCATCTACGATAGTTCAGCCACTATGCATGACGTGCTGAGCCTCTTTAAGCGCAACATCAATCAACTCTTTGGAATTACGGTCGATATCCTCAACGTCGGCCGCTCCCTCCAACAGCTGTCGCTGTCCATGCAAATTCTTGCGAACAACGGCGTGGTCCAAGCCGCCAAGATTCCCGGCGGAAAAGGCCGGCCCATGCTGGCCCTGGTCGAGATCCTGAACAACACCCCTAAGGAAATCCGCCCGGAGGTGGCCGCGTTAGAGCACCTCTGTGCCGGGTTGGCCAAGGTCACCGCGAGCAGCTCGAACATCATCTGGCGGTATCATCAGTTGATTGCCAGCCTCCTGTCGGCGATGGCGCATGGGGAACGCTCCTCGGCCTCCAACGGTCTGGACTCGTTGTCACATTTGCGCTTCACCACGGCGGCGGATCTCACTCAACTGACTCAGCATCCAGCGTTTATCTCCGCGGAAGCGCTTGAGCGCGAAAATCGTCAATTTGTGGTCAACCTTTGCCAGGCCAATCTCACCGAGTTGCATGAGCGGCTCAAAGAGGCGCTGCGCTGTTTGGGAGAGACCCAACAGGCCCTGGGCGGGCTTAAATCGATCGGACTCACCGCTCGCTACATGGCATTTTGCATCGCTTCCGAAGCGGCCGGGCTGGCGGAGGCAGAGGCCAACTTCAAGAACCTGGCGACCGAAATCACCCGTGTCGTGGATGACCTGGACGGAAAGACGCTTGCCATGAAAAAGGCCATCGAACATGGGCAGGAGCTGTTAGACCTGCTGTTGAAGGGATATACCTATGCAAAGTAAAGTCTTGTTCCACAAAGACGACCATCAGTGGGTCGTGATCGGCCGGGACCCGGAAAAGGACGATCATGTCATCGACACCAATGAATATGTGATCATCCATCGCGGCCACGCCATGCTGTTGGACCCAGGAGGCATTCAGATTTTCCCCCAGGTGCTGGCTGAACTGGCGAAATATGTCCGCATGCAGGATATCAAGGTGATCTTCGCCAGCCACCAGGACCCGGACATTTGCTCGTCGCTTGCCATGTGGCTCGACTTGAACCCATCAATCAAGACTTACTGCTCTTGGCTCTGGACCGGCTTTGTCAGCCATTTCAGCACCGGCGCCGTTATCATGTTAAACCCGATCCCCGACGACGGCATGCGCATCAAAATCGGCGAGGAAGGCCCGGAAGTGGAAGCTGTTCCAGCCCATTACTGCCACTCTTCGGGAAACTTTTCCTTGTACGACCCGACGGCGGGAATCCTCTTTTCCGGCGACATCGGGTCGGCCCTGGTGCCCAATCACGAGGCCAGTCTCGTGGTCACCGACTTTGATCAACATATCCAGTACATGCGCGGCTTTCATCTCCGTTGGATGCCGTCGACCACCGCGCTCCGCGGATGGGTCCAACGGGTTCGTGCGATCAAGCCGAAGATGATCTGCCCGCAGCACGGGTCGATTTTCCAGGGGGAGCACGTCGGCAAACTGCTCGATTGGCTGGAAAGCCTCGAAGTCGGTCAGTGGAAAGGGGCTACGCCCAAGTCCGACACCCGCGCCGCCGCCTGAGTTCATTGCCCGGCAACCAACATCGGCCCGCCACCAGCGTTTCACCAGCCCCCCCGCGATCTTGACAACAGGCAAAAGCGGGTGCTACCACCCTCCCATGGTGCGGGCAGAACAATCTCCGATAACCGAACCAACAGAAGGGGCGGCGAAAGCCGTCTCGACGTGGTCCGGTCAGGCTCGTGAACAGGCCGTTCAGCGCATGTTCACCGCGATCGCAGGCGTCTACGATCTCAACAATACCCTGCTCAGCTTCGGCCTCCATCACCATTGGAAACGCCTCACGGCCTCCTACGTGCCCACCGTGACGAACGGCCGCGCGCTCGACATCGGCGCCGGAACAGCGGACCTCGCACTGTTGATCGAACCGAAAATGGGCGAAGAGGGCCATGTCGTGGCGTCCGATTTGAATCATGCCATGTTGGCTGAAGGACTTCGCAAAGTTGCGGGTCGCGGACTCCTCGACCGAATCACCTGCCTGCAAGCGAATGCCGAACATCTGGGATTTCCCGATGACACGTTCCACGCCGTCACAACAGGATTCTGCATGCGGAATGTCGGCAACCTGACGCAGGCGTTCACGGAAATCCGGCGGGTATTACGGCCGGGCGGCCGCTTCGTCTGCCTGGAATTCTCCCGACCGGCCTATGGCTGGTTACGTGCACTCTATGATTGGTATTCCTTCCGTCTGCTGCCATGGATTGGCACGAAGGTCGCGCGGGACCGAACCGGGGTGTACGAATATCTTCCGGCGTCGATCCGCACGTTTCCCGACCAGGAACGCCTGGCAGCACTCTTGCGCGACGCGGGATTCCGCCAGGTCGAGTACCGCAACCTTACCGGCGGCATCGTCGCGATCCATGTGGCCACTAAATAACAACACGCGATCAGCTTTCAGCTCTCAGCGCAGGCTGATGGCTATGAGCTGACGGCTGATGGCTGATGAATTCCATCCTCTACATTTTTCTGCCCTGTAAGAAGGTCTATCCGATCGGCGTGACCTACCTGGCGGACTTCATCCATCGCCGGAAGCCGGAGGTACGGCAGCGCATTCTCGACCTGTCCTTGTTTCCTGAGTCGCAGCGCACACAGGCGATCCGGGATGTTGCGCTCGACTTCAAGCCGGACCTGGTCTGTTTTTCGTGGCGGGATATTCAGATTTTTTCCCCTCACGAAGGTGATGCGTCACTGGAGCACGCCTTCAATTTTTACTTCGCCAGCAATCCGATCAAACGGGTCGCCGCGTCATTCGCCGGCTTGAAGCAGCTGTATCGGTATTACAGCCACATTCGCGCGAACCTCTCGTACCCCTGGTTGATCCGAAAGGAATTCCCCAAGAGCCAGATCATGATCGGCGGCGGCGCGTTTACGGCGTTTGCCGATCAACTGATCGAAAAACTTCCGGAAGGCACCATTGGAATTCTGGGTGAGGGGGAAGACGCGATTCTCAAGGTGGTCAACGGTGAATCGCTGGAACACGAACGCTATATCATTCGAGAAGGAAACCAGACGCGCAAAGGCCAGCAGGGCTCACCGGCACTACTCGACGCGTTGACCGTCGATTTGCCCTATCTCACCTCCATTTTCCCTCAGCATGCCTCGTATATGGATGAGTCGATCGGCGTCCAGACGAAACGCGGGTGCCCCTACGATTGCGCGTTCTGCCTCTATCCCTACATTGAAGGCAAACGGGTACGGTATCGGCCGCCTGAAATGGTCGTCAAAGACATCTCTCAGCACTATCATCAGTGGGGTGCGCGCAGATTCTGGTTTACCGATGCCCAGTTCATCACAGGGAAGGAAGCCTATCCGCAGTGCACGGAGATTCTCGAACGAATCCTGAGTGAGAAGCTGGAGATTGAGTGGTCGGGCTATATTCGCACCTCGTTGATCACACCGGAGCTGGCCAAGCTGATGGTGCGATCGGGTGTGGGAGATTTGGAAGTCGCCATTACGTCCGGATCGCAGGAGGTGCTGAACAACCTGCACATGGGCTTCAAGCTCGAACGCCTGTACGATGGATGTCGTTACCTGGCCGAAGCCGGGTTCAAGGGGAAGGTCATCCTCAATTATTCACTAAACTCCCCGAAGGAGACCGAAGACAGCCTGCTTCAAAGCGTCGAGTCCTACAAGAAGGTCGCGGCGATCCTGGGAGAGGAGCGTGTCTTCCCCTTGATGTTCTTTCTTGGAATCCAACCGAATACGGACTTGGAACATCGATTGCTGGAGGAAGGGTACCTGTCTGCAGGATACAATCCGCTCATGCTCACGCCGACGAGCATTCGCAAACTGCTGTATAACCCGGCCCCCCTCAACAAGCTCATCGCGAAAGCCTGCCTCACGGCCTGGCAACAGAAAGAAGGCAGCCGCGACCCACGAGCCTGGTCCGGCTCGCTCTCACAAACCGCGCCGACTGAGGGGAAACCGGACCACACGCACTATGCCGACGCGAATCTGATTCGAGGAGTGCACAACAACTCCGGACGGGACGCACTCCTGACCTTGGAAGAGATCCTCCGGTCTCGCCGCCCCACTCACCCGACTGCGGCTCAGGCGGAAAAGACTGCTGTGAGTCCAACGAGTTAGCTGTTATCCACAGGCCATGCGCTTGCCGTGGGTTTGCTTGCATTCCCCGAGAGCACGGTGCTATCATGCCGCTTCTTTTGGGGTAAAGTTCCATTCAACCGTTTGAATTCTTGGCGGTTCTCTGATCTCTTCCCCCTATAGAGTGTTTGCCTAGGAGGCGTTTCGATGTACAAGACCATCTATATCCCGGTCGACAATTCCGACCATTCTAATACAGCCGTTGATGTCGGAGTTGAACTGGCGAAAACCTACGGCTCCAAGATTGTGGGCAGCCACGTCTATGCCGCCAAGATGCACGATAAACGATTCAAGCAGATGGAGGCCGGGCTTCCGGAGGAATATCACGACGAGAAGGAACTCGACCGGCAGCGCCAGATCCACGACTCGCTGATCACGCGCGGACTCCAGATCATCACCGACTCCTACCTTGATTACGTCGATAAAAAATGTAACGAAGCCAACCTACCGGTGGAGCGTCGCTCGTTGGAGGGCCGGAACTGGAAGGTCTTGGCTGAGGATATCAACACCAACGCCTACGATCTTGTCATCATGGGCGCCTTGGGAGTCGGTGCCGTCAAGGACAGCGTGATCGGCAGCAACACTGAACGAGTACTTCGGCGTGTGCGGAACTCCGACATGCTGATCATCAAGCAACCTCAACCGATGGGCACGGGCAAAATCGTCGTCGCCGTCGACGGCAGTCCCTATTCATTCGGCGGACTCATGACCGGCTTGGCACTCGGCAAGGCGTTCAACGTCCCGGTCGAAGTCATTTCCGCCTTTGACCCCTACTTCCACTATGCCGCATTCCACAGCATCTCCGGCGTGTTGAACGAAGAAGCCGGCAAGGTGTTCCGCTTCAAGGAGCAGGAAAAGCTGCACGAAGAGGTCATCGACAGCGGGTTGGCGAAGATCTACCAGTCACATCTCGACATTTCCCGTGAAATCGCCCAAGCCGAGCAGACCGACGTCAAAACGACGTTGCTGGACGGCAAGGCCTTCGAGAAGATCATTCAATATGTGCGTAAAGAGAACCCGTGGCTGCTCATCGTCGGCCGAATCGGCGTCCACAGCGACGAAGACATGGACATCGGCAGCAACACGGAAAACCTACTGCGCTCCGCCGCCTGCAATATTCTGGTGTCGAATCGTAAGTATGTTCCACCCATCGATACGCAGGCAGAGTACACCATCGCCTGGACGGAAGAAGCGTTGCGACGCATGGAGCGGATTCCTGTATTTGCCCGAGGGGTCGCCAAGACCGCCATCCACCGCTATGCCATCGAGAAGGGACACACGATCATCAGCAACACGGTCGTCGACGCAGCGGTCGGACACATCCTTCCGAAAGGCGCGATGGACGCGATGCGGGCGCTCGGCGGAAACCTCGATGCCGCCGGGATTGATCGCGACAAGATGCAAGCCGACGATTCGGTCGCGCAGGATCTGATGGGCTCGACGCTGAGCGGCATGATGACCCAGGTCGTCGAAGAAAAGCCGGTTCACAGCCCCGGGACACAGGCGTATCTGGATCGTATGAGCCAGAACTACTTTGTCTGCGACGGTTGCGGATACATCGGCAAGGGCGATACCCCCGTGAAGTGCCCCGTATGCAGCGCCGATGGCGATCGATTCAAGCAGGTCGACAAGTCGATCTTCGAAGCGGCGGCCAAGGCAGAGGGTGGACTCGAAACCGATGTCGCCTATGACGATATTCCGATGCAATGGACGAAGGATGCCAAAGAGGCCATTCGCGCCGTGCCGGCTGGATTCCAGCGTCGTCGGGCAAAGGCCAAGATTGAAAAGAGCGCCCGCAAGCTCGGCATGACGACCATTACGCTCGAATACGCCGCTCCCATGATTCAGGAAGCAGCGGCCGAAGATTACACCCCGATTTTCGCCAACAAAGGGACCGGAACCGCACCCGAGCCGGCAGTCGCGGAAACCAACGGAACCAGTGCCCCTACGCCCAACGGCAATGGAACATCGGAGCCCGAAACGGCTGCTTCTCCCTACACCTGGACGCCTGATGCTCAGGGCCGTCTGGACCGTGCACCGGAAGGGTTCATGCGGGAATGCACCAAGGCCTTGATCGAGAAACACGCCGATAAAATCGGAACCACCGTCATTACATTAGAAGTTGCAACCGAGGGAATTGAACAGGCGAAGGGTTACATGGCCGACGCCATGAAAACCGGCAATCTCAAAGACATGATTGCCAACCTGACTGGCTCCTCCAAGACCGGGGCAAACCGGTGATGGGTAAGTCGTTGCCGGTTATCAATATTCCCTTTCTCGGCGATAAGCTGGAATCGCTTCAGCAGCAGATCTCCAAGTTCATCTCCCCGACGTCTCCATTGCCGGGACCGAACGATGGTCGCACCGTTGACGATTTCAAGCCGTACCTCGTGGCACTGAATCTCACCAAGCGATGCAACCTCAAATGCGATCACTGCTACCTTGACGCCACCACCAAAGCCGGTGGAGGATCCGACGAACTCAGCACGGAAGAGTGCTTCCGCCTCATCGATCAAATTGCCGAAGTGAACAAGGGATGCCTGTTGGTGATCACCGGCGGCGAGCCGCTCGTACGGCCGGACATTCTGGACATTGCCCGCCATGCGGTTGGACTCGGCTTTATCGTCGTGTTCGGCACCAATGGCATGTTGATCAACGATCGCATGGCCAAAACATTGGTGGAAATCGGCGTCATGGGCGTCGGTATCAGCATCGATTCCCTTGATCCAGCCAAACACGATCAATTTCGAGGCGTCCCCGGTGCCTTCGCGAGCGCACTGGCCGGTATCGAGGCGTGCAAACGCAACGGCCTTCAATTCCAAGTGCACTTTAGCGCCCAACCCATGAACTACCAGGAGTTGCCGCAGGTGGTGGAATGGGCCCATACGCTCGGGGCGCGGGTCTTGAATGTGTTCTTTATGGTCTGCACGGGGCGCGGAGAAGAACTGACCGATATCAGCCCGCAGCAATACGAAGAAGTGCTGGGCTACTTAGTGGATTGCCAAGATCAATACAAAGACATGCTGGTCCGGGCCCGTTGTGCCCCGCATTTCAAACGGCTGGCCTATGAAAAAGATCCCAATTCTCCACTCACCAAGGCGACGGGCTACATGGGCGGCGGTTGCCTGGCCGGAACCAATTATGCGCGCGTCACGCCGAACGGAGAGCTGACTCCCTGTCCGTATATGCCGCTGTCGGCCGGCAATGTGCGCGAGGCAAGCTTCGTCGATCTGTGGGAACGCTCCGACGTCTTCAATTCCTTCCGCTACCCGCAGCTGAAGGGGAAGTGCGGAGATTGCGAATACACCGATATTTGCGGAGGCTGCCGCGCCCGTCCCTATGTCGACCACGGCGACTGGCTAGATGAGGATCAGTGGTGCCTCTACACCCCCAAGGGTGGCGAAAAAATTAAGGTCGCCTTTAATACTCCCGAAGAGACTGCCGTCGCATGGGACGAAGCGTCCGAACTTCGTCTGAGCCGGATTCCCTACTTCCTCCGCGCCATGGTCAAGAAAGGCGTCGAACGGCATGCCCGGGAAAATGGCATTGCTCTGATCACCATTGAACTCATGGAAGAGCTGCGCAAGAAGCGGTTCGGAAACGACGCCCCGGTCTTCAACTTTGACATGCGAGGGAAGGAGTAGGGACCGGCCTGCGCAGCGACTGTAGCCACCTGACTGCCATCGTCGCCCGCTCCCCTCCAATTGACCATGGATTCCGTACAAAGCATTTTCCTTGATCTCAATCAGCTCATTCCCATCGTCAATCATTGGTTTCATCTGCTCTCTGCCGTCATTTGGATCGGCGGCCTCGCATTTCTTGTGATGGCCGTGGCTCCGGGGCTGCGTGAGGGCGGGCTCCCGAAAGAATACATCCGTCCAATCACCGACGCATTCTATCGCCACTACAAACGGGTGGCAGGTATTCTCCTGGTCGTCCTGCTGTTTACCGGCGGCATCAACTTACACTACGTCAACCAGATCTTCGTCTCGCAGACCGGCCAAGGGTTGCAGAACCATCCGAAGTACCTCTGGATCTTCTGCATCAAGCTGATCCTGGTCCTGTGCCTCCTGACGCTGTTCCTGTATACCGTCATCTTCAAGTCCGATGAGGATGAAGAGGAGGAGGGTGAAACCTACGAATCGATTCCCTTTCAACGTGCCGCCCTCTGGATGGGCTTCTTTATCATCCTCTGCGCTGCTGCAATGAAGCACTTGCATCAGTAGGCACGCGCGCAATCCCTCATCCCCTTTCCCCGACATCGACTCTCGCCCCCTAAGAACCCCCTGTTGCTCGGCCAGCTGGCTCAGCGACATCCCCGACCCCATTTCATGCTTCCTTCCACCATCGGCTCAAAATCTGTTGGCATTCGTAGGCCGATCCAGGTACCCTGCGACCGCGCACATGGCATGTGTGTTGCTTACTATGGCTGAGACCGCGCGATTCATCGCTCCACACTCGCGGTCCCTTGCTGATTGATCCAGACTGGCGCCGCCTCGGTTGCCCGAAAACCGGACCGACCATGCATGCACTATTTCCCTAATCTCGCCCAGCATGAGGAGATACGCCATGCCTATCCGCCTACACCGTGCCTTGCTCCTGACCGCCCTCTTCCTCATCTTTTCGCCCTTGCACTGTCGGGCAATCGATCCCGTCCCATCCCAGAATCCAGCCACCCCTCTTAACCACGGGCTGTCGGATCTGGAACTGCAGCAGTGGTACCACTTGTCAGCCGGAACTCAGCTGATTCCGTATGATTGGCTGGTGGCGCTAGTGGATGACTCCCTCACGAAAATATTCGCGGTGACGGGGCTCGTCGCAGACCCAGGGCACTCCGACAAACTCCCGGTCGGATTTGCCAAGACCGAAGGGCCGAATATCCCTGTGCCACAAGCCGGTTTCACCTGTTCGTTTTGTCACACGACTCAGTTCAGCTATAAAGGTCACGCGATCAAGATCGACGGCGGCCCCTCACTCCAATACAATTCGCGCTTCCTCAACGCCCTCATCCAACGACTGGGTATGCTGCTTCCTCCGGATCAGCCCGCATTCCTCAAGAGCCTAAAAGAACAGACTCCCCCCGAGCCCTTCAAGACCTTTGCCACTCGTGTCCTCGCCAGTCGTGGAGAAGCCGTGACCGCCTACACACTCACCAAACTGGCGCAGGATGTGAGAATGCACACCCAGGGATTGATTTCCCGCAGCGGGAGAGATCTTTCTCCTGAGCAGTGGGGGCCAGGCCGGTTTGATGCGCTCGGCCGCGGCGGGAATATGGTGTTTACCGCGCTCAATCCTGACAATCTCCGGCCCGCAAACGCCCCGGTCAGCATTCCTCCCCTGTGGGGCGTATGGGAGTATGATTGGGTCCAGTGGGCCGGGTCGATTCAACATCCGCTGGCAAGGAATATCGGCCAGGTGATTGGCGTCAACGCCGGACTCTTCAATTGGGTACAGCCCGGTGTCGACATTCCATCGGAGAAAGACAAGGTCTTCCGCTCGTCTGTCGATATTGAATCGCTCAAAACCCTCGAAAACCTGGCACGCCGCCTGAGTCCACCGCAGTGGCCGTCCGTCTTCCCGCCCATCAATCGAGAATTGGCGGCCCGCGGCAAAGACCTCTACCACGGCAATAAAGCCAAAGGGATTCAGAACCTCTGTGCCCATTGTCACGTTCCTGCAAAAATCTCCAACGCGTCCGACAACGCCCCAAGT
This sequence comes from Nitrospira sp., assembly GCA_016788885.1. Lineage (NCBI taxonomy): Bacteria > Pseudomonadati > Nitrospirota > Nitrospiria > Nitrospirales > Nitrospiraceae > Nitrospira > Nitrospira sp. The sequence continues at coordinate 140,149 of JAEURX010000075.1, forward strand.
CTCCAGATCACGATGGTGCCCCTCCAAGAAATTGGAACCGATTCTCTCTATCTGGAGAATTTTTCCCGACGCACCGTGGACACGAGTTTCTTAGGCCGCGGACGGATTTCTGCAAGAGAAGCTTCGGAATATGTCACAACCGAATTACTGGCCGTGAACAATGCCTCGAACGAACCTGAGTATCAAGGCCGGCCAAATATCTGGCGAGACAAGGCGCAATATATCGCTCGTCCTCATGTAGCCGTGTGGGCCACCGCTCCGTACCTCCACAATGGATCGATCCCAAACCTCTATGAACTGCTCTCGCCGACCAGAGAACGGAGCACCTGTTTCGCCCTCAACCCGAACATGGAGTTTGACCCTGTGAAGGTGGGTTTCGTCACGGAAGACTGCACCGGACTCCCCCCGTCGCCGACACAACCCGCACGCTTCGAATTCAAAACGATGTTGCCGGGCAACAGCAACCGAGGCCACGAATTTGCCGACACAACCGATTGTGACAATGCACGAAGCAATGGGATCTTGGGATGTGCACTGCCGGTAGACGACCGCTGGGCCATCATCGAATACTTAAAGACCTGTGATATTGCGAGGCAACTCCTGCCGATGGCTCTGGTCTGCCGAGATCCCGACTAGCAGGGATGTCCAAACCCTCAGGTGCCGCTCGTGCACACCAGGGAAGCATCACACAAGGCCGCTCACGCATGACCGATCTCCTCTCCAAAGAACATTCGATCCTTGAACGCCCGTTCATGGAATTCCGCCCCTTCGGCCTAAACGCCCAGGGAGAGAAAATCTGCGACATCAGTGGGGTCGTCGTCCAGTCGAACGTGGACTACATGTGCGACTACCTCTCGCGCACCGCCGGCGAGGAAGTGGCCACACACGCGCTGGATGAACTCTGTCGCCTCCTGAATGCGCGCCTCCCCGATCGGTCCTATCACGTCACCCCAGACTTTCTCCGCAACATTTGGAATAGTTATTCGTATGAGTTCGTCTGCTACCTGCGGGAATTCTGCGAACAGCTCTCCGGCGATCCAGACTTCCACGTCAATGTGGGCACGCACCGCAAGGTTCCACCACTGATCCAAATCCTCTGCCGTCCGTTTTCAACGCCACAGCTCTACAAGATGTGGCCTCACCTCGGCAGGAAATATGTCCGCAACGTACTGGAGTTTGAGGTCGGTCGAGTGACTCGACGCTCAGCCGTCCTGCGCATGACGTTTACCGATCAGGCGCTGGCCCAATTCGGTCCCTACCGCAAGCGTTGCGTCGACGTGATCTGCCTCTCCTGCAAGACCAGCATTGCTCGGGTACAAACCCAATTACACGGCATACCACCGGCCACGGTCCGGGATCTTTCCTGTACCGCCAACGGCGATCCCTATTGCGAATGGGAATTCACCTGGACGCCGCAGGTCCGCAGCTCCATGCCGCTGGCCGTGTGGCTGCTCGTGGCAGGAGGAATGTTTGCGTACCTGCACCTGCGCTGGCCGACCGTGCCGACCATCGAGTCCCTAGGGCTTGCGGCGATTCCCGCATCGCTGTTGTGGTGGATGATGACCAGTCAGATGCGACGGGCCGCCAAACCGTTGCAGCGACTCATCCAGGATCAGGAGCAGGTCGTCGATGCTCGCCATGAAGAATTGCGCGAAGCCTATCTGGAGCAACAGAGCACGGCCGTCACCTTGCGTCGGAAGGTCAATGAGCTCACCACCTTGCATCGTGCAGGGCTACTGTTCAGTTCGACCTTTGATCGGGACGAGCTGCTGACCAAGGTCTTGGATACCATTGTCCACGACCTACACTACGACCGCGCCCTCATCGCCCAATTCGATCGCGAGCGGCGGGTCCTGCACAATTTTCGCGTGCGAGGGCTGCCGCCGGAGGTCGCGGAGTTCCTGCGCACCCAAGAAGTGGCCGTCACCGACCCCAATGGCATTGAGGCCGCCATCCTCCTGCGCGGCGAACCGGTCCTGACCAACAACGTCCAAGACATTTGGGACCGCCTGAACCCGTTCGATCAGCAATTGATCAAGATGATCAATGTGCAATCCTTCATGACCGTCCCGCTCAAGACACATCATGCCGTCTTGGGGGCACTCTCCGTCGATCGCACGCACCAACACGCGTTGACCCAGGACGACCTTGACATGCTGATGACCCTCGCCAGCCAAGTCGCCATTGCCCTGGATAATGCCCACGCCTATCGACAGATCGAATCGCTCAATGCCGGTCTGGAAGCCCGCGTACGGGAGCGCACCGCGGAGTTGGAAGCCGTCAACGCGCAGCTCAAGCAAATGGATCGACTGAAATCCAAATTCCTCGCCCACGTCTCCCATGAGCTGCGTACGCCCCTTACCAGTATCGTCGGATTTGCAGACAACATGCTCGAAGGATTGGTCGGCTCCCTGAACGTGAAGCAGGAGCAATATCTCGCCCGTATCAAAGCCAATGGCACCAGACTGGCGCGCATGATCACCGATCTGCTCGACCTCTCTCGCGTCGAGGCCGGCAAACTGGTGCTGTCCTTCGACCATATTGCTCTGCAAACGGTGGTGAGCGATGTCATCGAGCAACTCCTTCCCCTCGCCATCACCAAACATCTCCAGATTGAAATCCAGAGCCCCGACCCCACCTTGCTGGTCTGGGCCGATCCGGATCGACTCAGCCAAATTTTGACGAATCTCTTGGATAATGCTATCAAGTACACGCCGGACGGGGGGCACATATCGGTGGAGCTCTCGGTCGCAGACCAGGAGATGGCTCGGATCGTCGTCCGCGACAACGGTCAAGGCATTCCCCCCGACGCCCTGCCCAAGCTCTTCGATCCATTTTTCCGCGTGCACCATCAGGAGCGGAGTCAAACGAAAGGGCTTGGTCTTGGACTCGCGATCGTCAAAGATCTAGTCGAGTTGCACGGCGGCACCATTGCAGTGCACAGCGCGTTGAATCAGGGGACAGCATTTACCTTCACGATTCCGCTGCATTCTCGTGCCTCGACTCCAGCCGGCCCTCTGCCATCTGTGCGCCGCAGACTATTGGTGGTGGATGACGATCCTGACATTTGCGACCTCCTGCGGGATCGTCTCGAATCGGAAGGCTTTCAGGTCGAGAGTGCCTCAGATGGAAAGACCGCCCTGCGAGTGTTGGCAGACACACCGGTGGATGGAGTGCTCTTGGACATCGCGCTCCCGGAACTCGATGGGTTCGATGTTCTCCGTCAACTACGGCCTAGCCATCCCACCCTCCCGGTGGTCATGATGACGGCCGTGGAAGCACTGGATCGCGCCATGGCGGCCGTGGAGGCCGGAGCCCAGGGCTACCTGCTGAAGCCGTTTGATGCTAGTCGGCTTCGCCACATCATTGATCGTTGGTTTCAACACCAGCCGACTCACCCCGACTCACCAAGAGGACAATAACTCGATGTTGCTCACGCAGCGCCTCCGCCAATCCCTCGTACTGGTCCTCATGCTGGTGTTTTCCGGTGGACTGCTGTTCCCGACACAGGCTCACGCTCAAACCCCGCGTCTCCAAGGACAGTCGGCTTCCGCGGCCGCCATGGGGAACGCCTTCGTCGCGCAGGCCGATGACCCCTCCGCATTGCATTACAACCCCGCCGGCATGACACAGTTGCATGGGTTCCAGACCCTCTTCGGGACGTCGCTGATCGGCGGGACCACCCAATTCACCAGTCCGACCGGCGCTCAAGTGACAGGAGATCGAAACGGGAGCCTGGCTTGGCCGCCTCCGGGTCATGTATACCTCGTCGCCAATCTGAAGGATCTCGGACTGTCGGCACTCGGAAACTTCAGCGCGGGAATTGGGTTCAACAATCCTTTCGGCTCGCTCACCAGGTACCCGATTGATGGTCCCTTCCGCAGTGCCCTCACCTTTACCACCTTGCCGCTCCTGGACATCAAACCGACCATCGCCTACAAGCTCAATGACCAGTTGTCATTCGGTTTGGGCGCCGACATCTACACCTTTTCGGGTTTGTTCGGAGAGGGCCACCTCGAGCAAAAATCCATCTGGCCAGGAGGACAGGGGATTGCACCCGGCTCACTGGTCGAGATCAACGGGGGTGATACCACAGCGGGGTTTAACGTCAGCCTGCTGTATACACCGTTCCGTAACAGCGATGGCAAACCCCTCGTGAACATCGGGCTGGTTTATCGGAGTCAAGCCACGTTCCATCTCACCGGAACGCTATTAGCCAATGGCGCCTTAGTGGCCAACACCGCAGCCACCTTCGTGCTCCCGCAAGTATTCTCCGGCGGCATGGCGGTCTGGCCGGTCCGTACCGCCGATCGTGAGTGGAAACTGGAGTTCGACGTCGACTATGTCGGCTGGAAGTCGAACCGAACCCTCGATATTCACCTTTCCAACGGCGCGCTGCTGCCCTTTCCACAAAACTGGCAAAGCGGCTATACCACCATGGTCGGCACCGAATATCGCTGGCTGAATATGCCGGCCATGCCCGACTGGGATGTGGCTCTACGAGCCGGGTATATGAATCAACAGACTCAAATCCCAGATCGTACATTCAATCCAGGAGTTCCCTCCGCCAACTCCCACATCCCCTCGGTGGGAATCGGGCTGGCCTGCCACGCGAACGGGTCTTTCCTGGGATTGCTGCGCTGCGGCGAATTGGGTATCGGTCCCCTCAAACCACAATTATTCGCCATCGATTTGGCCTATCAGGCCGCCTTCTATGAAGTTCGAACCGTGACCGGCAACCAGAACCCGAGCGTCAATGGCCGCTACGACACACTCATTCACGCCGGCTCACTTTCCCTGCGGTTCAACTATTAACTCCGCCTCCTCATCGAATCGCAGTGCTCAATGGCCTCCTCTTCGTTGGACCTGGGGCACAGCGGTTGCTTCTCCCTTGTCACAGAGAGACCGCTGAGATCCATCGCCAGCCAGGGCATTGATTGAGGCGTAGGGCACAGCCGGACGATCGTGGCCAGTTGTCGATGTTCAACCGGCCACCTGTCATGGCCTCTGGATCATGCCCATCCAGCACTGAGTCGTCTGCCTCTGCCCACGCCATCTGCCGCGTCTCCGTCCCCAACGGAGACGCGGCACTCTCTCCGCAGCCTCACATTCACTCATGAGTTCCGATCCGCCTGACACGAGAGAGGGAAGACTGTTCCGTGACAGCCGCGTATCGAATTCGATACGCGGCAGAATCCATTCCGATACCATCTCACGCATAGTCCTCCGAAATAGAGGGCTACGCTTCGCGATGACGCACCGCTACACCTCAACTAGACCTGACACTCCCGCATCATCTCGATTCTTCGGTCTCACCAAACCAAAGTGGCATAGCTGTTGCTGCTACGAAGAGAACATTACAACAGGACGCTACTTCCTGCATGCAGGACAGACTATCGGAATAGAAAGGAGCCTGACATGGAACTCGTCATGGGGGGTCTCCTCGTAGGCATCAGCGGTATGTTGGCCTTGTTGATTGTGGCCGTCTGGAAGGACAACGCGTCTCATAGACGTGAGACGAATCCTACACATCGAGGCGTCTAGCCATATCGCCATGAGGTTTGTACAAAGAGCCGTGCCGCCTGACGAAGGAACAAGCCAAATTGAAGAGGCGCCCTCCGCGCCTCTTGCGCAAAGGAGTTGCACGATGAATCGCTTCATCTATCTGAGACCACACAAACGCCAGCGGATGACCGTCAGCCTGCCGGCCGAATTGCTCGAGCGCATGCGTGATGCCGCCTACTGGACATCCGGCACCACCATGGCAGGATTGATCTCTTCAGCGATGGAAGATCTGCTTCACAATTTAGAGACTCAAAATGGCCGCCCCTTCTCCCCTCGACTGCAAGACCTGAAGCCTGGGCGACCTCGGACGAATAAAGCCATACACACGCCTGTATCTGAAAGCATACAATCCGTATCCGGTTAGATACGCGGCTCCGCTCGCTGCACCCCACCTCGCGAAGCCCGCATCCCGCACCGAGAGCCCTCTCGCATCTGGAGGACCGGGTCTGTACGGCTGTGGGCCAACAAGCATGCCTTTTGCCTGAAGATCATGTGATCCAGCTCAGGTTCGTTTTTTTCTTCCACGTGACAACGCTTGACATATTCGACCAGAGCCTCCCGGGATGCTATGCACCGTAGAATTCAGCTGGCCTGCTCAGCATCTCTCCCCTCGTCGCCAACGGCAGACGCTCATCGACTGCCCCTGCCCCCCCAACCTAGTGCGACGCAGAGGCGACGACTGTGGCTGTCCCTCTTCGGGACACTCGTGAGCCTCTGGTGCATTGCCCTCGGCCAGGCGCAGGAAACACCTGCTTCCGATGCGAGCCGCACCACGCTCGCACGAACCGGCGAAGAGCTGGAATTTCTAAGGGAGGAGGAAACCGTCAGCATTGCTACCCGCCACGAACAGCCGATTTCGCAAGCACCTTCTAACGTATATGTGATTACCGACGAAGACATTCGCCATTCCGGTGCCACCGACATTCCGACCATTCTCCGGCGCGTACCAGGCCTGGATGTCATGCAGGTCACAGGAGCGGACTTCAACGTGAGCACACGAGGCGACAACCAACTCTTCGCCAACAAACTCCTCGTCATGGTCGACGGTCGATCGATGTACATCGACGGGCAGGGTCTGGTGTTCTGGAAATCGCTCCCGGTCACCTTGCCGGAAATCAAACGCATCGAAGTCCTCAAAGGGCCGGCTTCCGTCGTGTACGGATTTAATGCGTTCGACGGGGTCATCAACATCATCACCAAATCGGCCCAGGAGATGAACGGGACAACACTCCAATTCGGTGGCGGCGAACTCGGCACAATTTCGAGTGCGGCCGTCCACGCCGGCTCCGCCGGAAAGCTCGACTATCGCCTCTCCATCGGGCGGGATCAGAATCAGCAATGGCGAAACACGGACGCGCTGGCGTTCCGGTCGAATAAGTTTAATGTCCAGACACAATATAACTTTTCGGGAGACGCCACGTTGCGCGTGGCCGGTGGATTCATCGATACGAATCGGTTCGATGGGCCGGTTTCAAACGTGCAGATTCCCCAATCCCAGTTCAACCAGGGCTATACGGACGTTCACTATCAATACCGGAATTTCTCGCTTCGTGGCTGGTGGCAGGGCAACGATATTCCCGTCGACTCCGCCACTCATCCGCTGCTCTCCCGGTTCGTCAGACAGACCAATGCCACCGGCGGCTCGAATGTCTCCTTCACCACACAGACATATAACCTCGAAGCACAGCACAGTCTCGAACTGAGCTCGTCCAATCGCCTGAGTTATGGCATCAACTACCGATACAACGTGGTCGACGGCGCGGCCGTCTCAGAGTTGGGACGCGAGGATCGCCTTGGTTTTCATCTGCAGGATGAATGGAAACTTCTATCACCACTCACCCTGGTAGCGGGTATCCGTTATGACCTCCATACTCGCATCAATGGTACCTGGAGCCCGCGAGTGGCCCTGATTTACAGCCTGACTCCTGAGCATACGTTTCGCATCAGCGGATCAGTCGCCTATCGTCCGCCGACGTTGTTCGAGTCGAATCTTGACCTGCGGATCTCGCCGACCACTCCGCCCTTGTTCGCCCCCATTCCGCTCTTCGGTTCGCAGAAACTCAACCCCGAGCAGATTATCTCTTATGAGGCCGGCTATCAGGGCTGGTGGCTGAAACACCGGCTTCGGACCAGACTCGACGTGTTCTTCAATCACCTCTCTGATTTGATCAATTTCCAAACCATCGGCACCACCCGGACGCTCGTCAACGGCGGAGAGGCCGACATCTATGGCACCGAGGCGGGATTCGAATTCCTGGTCACCCGATGGCTGAGCGGGTTTGCCAATGCGTCCTATCAGAAAATCGGGCAGACCTTCACCGGAGTGTCCCGACGAGGAGGGCCGGATTGGAAGGCCAACGTTGGAATGCGCGGCGAGTGGGACAGTGGGCTCAACGGAGAGATCGCGGTGCACTACGTGGCCAGCGCCACCTATCCGCTGATCGAATTGTTTTCCGCCCTTGCGCCGGTGCTTCCCACGCCGACTAGTTCAACCGTTGATAGCTATACCTTGTTGAATCTGCGCGGCGGGTATCGATTCTGGCACGACAAAGCCGAGGTGGCCGTCTCGGTCTTTAATGCGCTCAACGATCGCCACAAGGAACATCCTCTGGGCGACACACTCGGCAGCCGAGTCATGGGCTGGTTCACGATCAGACTTTGAGTGATCACTGATGCTCGCGCGCTCACAGCACAGCTGGGCTCCCCTCTTCGCAGCGATCCTGACCATCGCGCTCTGGAATGTCGCCTTAGCGGAACAGACTCCGGGGATCTTCCAGGACGCGCGATCCCTTCCAGTCAGCAATGACCTGGAACTGCTCAAGGAAGAGGAAACCGTAAGTATCGCGTCGCGATACGAGCAACCCATTTCACAAGCGCCGTCGAACGTGTACGTCGTCACCGACGAGGACATTCGACAGTCAGGAGCGACCGATCTTCCCACCGTGCTCCGCCGTATCCCTGGGCTGGAAGTCATGCAGATGACCGGAGCCGATTTCAATGTCAGCGCGCGGGGAGACAATCAACCGTTCGCGAACAAGATGCTGATCATGGTCGACGGACGTTCGATCTATCTCGATGTGCAGGGAAACGAGTTTTGGAAATCCCTCCCGGTCACGCTCCCCGAGATTAAGCGGATCGAAGTGCTCAAGGGGCCCGCATCCGCCATGTATGGATTTAATGCCTTCGACGGGGTGATCAACATCATCACCAAGTCACCCGAAGAAATGAAGGGGACCACCCTGCAATTCGGCGGAGGGGAACAAGGAACCATCAGCAGCGCAGCCGTCCAGGCGGGAACCATCGGAAAGTTCGGCTATCGATTGGCGATCGGCCGCGACCAGTCGCAACAATGGCGGGATCGGGACGCCCTGGGATTCCGCTCTCACAAATTCAACGCACAGACGGAATATGCGGTCTCATCCAACGGCAAACTCATTCTTTCCGGAGGAGTGACGGAAACCAACCGCTACGACGGGCAGGTCGGCGAAGTGACCAGCAATTCTACCCGCCCTTCTTTCAGCTATGCCAACGCCATCTACGAAGAGGGTGCCTTTCTGATTCGAGCATGGTGGTCCGGGTATACGGACCATGCCACCATCAATCCACTCCCCCAATTGGCCAACATTCTCAGCGTGACAGATCGAAACGGCGTGTCGACGAATCCGTTTTCCGGCAACACGTACAATGTGGATGTGCAACATGCGTTCACCCTTGGTTCGACGAATCACCTGCTCTATGGCGCGAATTACCGGCACAATTCGCTTTCCAGTCCGACAATCGATCAATTCAGTCGCGAAAACCGGTTAGGCCTGTTTCTTCAGGATGAATGGCGGGCAACTGCGGCCATCACGATCGTTGCAGGCCTTCGCTACGATCTGCATACGCAGATCAACGGCACATGGAGCCCACGCCTAGCCATTCTGTATCAACCGGTCGAAGGACATACCTTCCATCTCTCGGGCTCTGCCGCCTATCGGCCACCGACGCTGTTTGAGTCTCATCAAGACCAGCGAGTCACCACGACCATCCCCACCGGACTCCCGTTTCCTTCGTCGATCTCTTCGACCGTTCCGGTAACCGGCGCGACCGGGCTCGCCCCGGAACAGATCTCCTCCTACGAGGCCGGATACCAAGGCTGGTACTGGAAACATCGCCTCCGCATCCGCGCCGATCTCTTCTATAACCATATCTCCGACCTCATCGGCAGCCGGCCCCTCGCCAACGGCGCCTCCGCATTCGTCAACGATCCGGGGGCAGCCGATATTTACGGAGGCGAAGCCGGCATCGAGTTCCTGGCGAGTCGTTGGCTGAGCGGATTCGCGAACTATGCCTATGAGGAAATCGGGCAGTCGTTCAGCGGCACGGTCAGACGTGGCGCCCCCCGATCAAAAGTCAGCGCCGGAGTCAGAACGGAATGGGAAAACGGACTCAGCGGAGAAATCAGCTACTACTACGTCGGAGCCGCCACCTATCCGATCGCACAGAGCTTTACGCTCCTGGCAAATATTCCCACGACCGGAGTCACGACACCGGGTGATCGTGTCGGCAGCTACAACCTGCTCAACCTGCGTGCTGGGTACCGGTTCTGGCAACAAAAGGCGGCTGCAGGCTATATGCGCGACGCCGAGGTGGCGGTTTCGGTCTTCAACGCACTCAATGATGAGCACAAGGAACACCCGCTGGGAGATCTCATCGGCCGGCGGGTCATGGGTTGGTTAACCCTTCGATTTTAATCACTGGCTCGATGAGATTCAGGAGGATGTGATGGCACCGGCAACACTCACTCATTCCATCCTCGTCGTCGACGACGATCCGGACATTGCACTCGGGTTGCAAGATTTGCTCGATCATGACGGGTACCAGGTGAACGTCGCCATGACCTGTGCGGACGCGCTGGCACAAGCCGGTGCCCATCAGTACAACGCCGTACTGCTGGACCTGGGGTTGCCCGACGGAGACGGCTCCTCGGTCCTGCTCACGTTACACGAACAACAACCGCAGCTTCCCGTCATCATTCTGACCGCGTATACCAGCACCGACCGCACGGTCGGCTCGCTGACCCAGGGAGCTTTCGCGTACCTCACCAAGCCGTACAATCGTGATGAACTCCGTGCTGTCTTGCAACGGGCAGTCGGAGTTCAAGCCCTGGCTGCCAAAGTCGAACATGCCGAGCATGCCCTGCACGAGAGCGAGGCGCGATTTCAATCGCTGGTCGAAGCCGCAACTGACTCCATTGTGCTGGCCGATCACCAAGGGCATATCCTTTCGTGGAATCGCGCCGCCGCACATCTCTTCGGATACACGGACGATGAGGTCCGCGGACAATCTCTCAGCATGTTGATGCCGGCCCGGTATCGCGCCGCCCACGAGCGTGGCCTGGCGCGGGTCAGAGAGACGGGACAAGCCCGTCTCATCGGGCGTCTCGTCGAACTGGAAGGATTACGCAAGGACGGCACGGAGTTTCCGCTCGAGCTTTCGCTGGCCATGTGGAACACGGACGAGGCCATCTTCTACAGCGGTATCATTCGTGACATTACCCAACGCCGTCGGGCGGAAGACATTCTCGATCGCCTCCGCCATCTGCACGAAGTCATCCTCACGCAAGCAGGGGAAGGCATCTACGGTCTGGACGAGGCAGGTAGAACGACGTTCATTAACCCGACGGCCGCCCAATTGCTCGGCTACGAACCCTCCGAACTGATCGATCAACCGATGCATGTGCTGTTGCATCACTCGCACCCTGACGGCCGTCCCTACCCGCTCAACCACTGTCCGATTTACGCAGCCCTTCGTGACGGGCTCGTGCACCGGGTCTCTACCGATGTGTTCTGGCGCAAAGACGGCAGCCCCATGCCGGTGGAATATGTCAGTACCCCGATCGTCGAAAAGGGCCGCATGGCCGGTGCGGTGGTGGTCTTCCGCGATATTTCTGAGCGGAAAGAAGCCGAGCGCGCCGTCGAGGAAAGCCAGGAACGGTTCCGGCAACTCGCGGAACATATTCGAGAGGTGTTCTGGATCACCAATCCGGAGAAATCGCGTGTGATCTACATCAGTCCCGGGTATGAAGAAATCTGGGGGCGCAGCTGCGACAGTCTCTACGCCCATCCGACATCCTGGCTCGATGCACTTCATCCCGAGGATCGCCCACGCATCCAAGAGGCGGCCATGAACCGGCAGACCTTGGATGTGTATGACGAAGAGTATCGCATCCTTCGCCCGGATGGCTCCCTGCGCTGGATCTGGGATCGGGCGTATCCGATCCGGGATGCATCTGGCCAGGCATACCGTATCGTGGGGATCGCGGAAGATATCACCGAGTCCAAACGCGTCGAAGCGGAACTGATCGACAGCGAGCGACGCTATCGAGCGCTGTTCGACGATAATCCCACCATGTATTTCATGGTGGATGCCGACGGAATCGTGCTGTCCGTGAATCGCTTCGGCGCGGACCGTCTCGGGTACGACCCACAGGAGTTGATCGGGTCCTCCGTCGTGGCCGTCTTCCACCCGGCTGATCAGGACGCCGTCCGCCGGAACCTTGCATCCTGTCTCTCAGACATGGGACAGCCCAAGCGCTGGGAACTGCGCAAAGTCCGGAAGGACGGAGACGTGATCTGGGTGCGGGAAACCGCACAGGCCGTGCGCAACGAACACCAGATCCCGGTGGTGCTCATCGTGTGCGAAGACATCAGCGCCATGAAAGAGGCTGAGATGGCCCTTCATGACAGCGAGGAGCTGAAAAATCAGATCCTGCGCAGCAGCGCCGACTGCATCAAGGTTCTGGATCTGGACGGGCGGTTACAATACATGAACGACGCGGGACAGGAACTCCTGCAAATCGAACATGTTGCGGCATACACCGGCAAGCCCTGGTCGGAGTTTTGGGAGGGGGACGACCGCGATGCCGCCATGGCGGCGCTCGAAGCGGCCAGGTCCGGTGATATCGGGAAATTCGTCGGGTTCTGCCCCACCACCAACGGGCAGCCGAAGTGGTGGGATGTACAGGTGACCCCCATGGTTGATACCCAGGGGTATTCCCGGCGTCTCCTGGCTATTTCGCGCGATATTACGGCCTACAAGCAGGCTCAAGAATCGCTGCACGCCAGCGAGGAACGGTTGGAACATGTTATTCGCGGCTCGCACGATGGGTTCTGGGATGGCCACGTACTTCCCGGTCATCCGTGGCACTCGCCGATCACCCCTGTCTGGTGGTCCCCGCGCGTGCGAGAAATGTTGGGGTACACAGAAGAGGAATTTCCCGACATTCTCGACAGCTGGATCTCCCGATTGCATCCCGACGACCGTGAAGGCGTCTTCCAGCGGCTGAATGCCTGCATGGAACAGGGCGTGTCCCACTATGATGTCGAATACCGGCTGCTCAACAAGCAGCAGGAGTACCAATGGTTCCACGCGCGAGCCGAGGTCGTTCAGCGAGATGCGCAAGGACGCGCCATCCGCATGGCCGGCGCATTACAAGACATCACCGACCGCAAACGAACCGAGGCCAGCCTGTTTCTCAGCGAAGAACGGCTACGCATGGCGCTCGCCGCCTCGGATCTCGGCATTTGGGATTGGGATGTCCCCTCGAACCGTCTTTATTGGTCGGATGGCGTCGAGGCGCTGTTCGGACTGTCCCCCGGTTCGTTTGCCGGCACCTACCCTGCGTATATCGGCCTGATTTACTTATTGGATCGCGGTTCCACTCTGACCCGCATCGAACTCAGCCTGCGCGACCACACGTCCATCACCATCCGGCATCGCGTGGTGTGGCCTGATGGCACGATACATTGGTTGGCATGGACGGGGCGCATCTACAGAAATGCCGACGGAGCGGCCACGCGCGTGCTCGGCATTATTCACGACACGAAGGGGCCCACCAACGACTAGACGGGAGACACTCGGCACCCCACGTGTGGCCGGCTGATTCGATGAGGATGCAGACTGTGACGTTCGCACGCCGACAGGTACGCTGTGCACGACCCTCCGCCTGGGAGCGGCGACTCGCATTCCATCACATCCTGGGCATGCTCGTGTGGCTGCTGTTCGGAACGTCCTTCGCCTCCGCAACTGAGATCATCATCCTCAAGTCCTCGGATATCGCCGCGTATAATCAAGCCATCAACGGATTCAAAGCCGCCCTCCCAAGCGGAATGATCCTATCCGAGTTCGATCTGCAGGGAGACCTGGAGAAGGGACGAAAGCTCGCACGAAAGATCCGCGCCTCTGATCCGGCTCTCGTGTTCGCCGTAGGCCTGAAAGCAGCAAAGGCCGCTCAGTTGGAGATCGTCGACATCCCGGTGGTCTACTCCATGGTCCTGGACCCGGCGAAATACGGGCTCACGACCCCGAACATGACCGGGATTCTTCTGGAGGTTCCTGTTGAGCGGCAACTGGCCATGATTCGTACTCTATTGCCCAACCTCAAGCATATCGGCACCCTCTACGACCCGACGAAAACCACCTCGCTCATCGACGAAGCCAGACGCCTGTTGAAACCCAACGGGATGGAATTGATTCCGCTTCAGATCAACAATGAACGGGATGTCCCCGGAGGCCTGCGAGCATTACTGCCCTCGGTCGACGCCCTCTGGCTCGTCCCTGACTCCACGGTCCTGAACGACGAATCGCTCCGCTTTATCCTCAATACGGCGCTGGAAGAGCGGGTCCCGGTCATCGGATTTTCGAGAGAATTCGCGCGAAGCGGAGCCCTCTTGTGCCTCTCCGTCAATTACGGCGACATCGGGAGACAAGCCGGCCAACTCAGCCGCAAACTCCTGGACGGCCAACTGTCACTTCCCATGAAACCCTGGCACCCTGAACGCATCGAAACCAGCTTGAATCTCAAGACGGCCAAATTCCTCGGCATCGAGATCTCTCGAGAGCTTGAGCAAAAGGCCGACGAGCTGTATTGATGAAAGGACCCCTCGTGAACACGCCTACGCTGCCCCCCATCGCCCCCCCGTATCTCCCGAGCGGTCCAGGACGCTTTATCAGCCTCCGAACCAAGTTCGTCGTGTTTTTCAGTTTGATTCTCGTGCTCACGTGCGCCGGCATGAGCTGGTATTTCATTCACAGCAAACGACTCGCCATGACCGAGCAGGTACGCAACCTTGGTGTCATCCTGGTCAAAAATCTCGCCCACAACGTCCGCTACGGCATCATCATCGAGGAACGAGTGATGCTTGAGCAATTCATTGCCGGCGTCCTAGGTGTGGAGGAAGTGGTCTATGTCCGGATCACCGGTGCCGACGGCCAAGTACTCGCCGAAAAGAGCAAAGGAACATTGACGAGTCCGCTTGGGGCCTTGCGTTCATCGGAACGCCCCTTCTACCCAAGCCCTGACACGGCGACGTCACTCATCCGGGCCCCCGGTTCCGAGCCCACCGTCACACACCTTCGCCTCACCGCCACTGGAACCGTCCGCTTGCAAGAAGACCATTCGACGTTGCTCGTGTCCACCTCCGGGCTACAAGAGGAGACGTTTTATGATTTTGCCCTTCCGGTGTTGAGACGGTCGGAGCCTCGCCTCGAATCGCTGGCGCTGCAGGCAGAGGAGACCCACGGCACACGTGCCGCCCAGACTACGCCGCAAGCGTTCGGCGTAGTCCAAGTCGGACTAACCGAAGTCCCGATGCAACGGGAACTCGCACAGGCCTTGCGAGCGTTTTTCCTCCTCACCTTGGGCATCATCACCACCGGCATTCTCTGCACGAACCTTCTCGCCCGCCGCATCATCACTCCGTTGCGCAATCTGGCCGCCGGTGCACGGAACGTCGGAGAGGGAGACCTCTCCACCTTCGTAGTTCCCACGACGCAGGACGAGGTCGGCCAGCTCACCGCACTGTTTAATCTCATGACGAAATCGCTGCAGGAACGCGATCACGCCATCTCCACGAACCTCGACACCATTCGTCGCCACATGGCGCAACTGACCACCTTGAACCAATCCAGTGCGGCGATCACCTCGACGCTGGACCTAGACCGGCTCCTGTCCACCGTCCTCCAATTGCTCAGCGAGAACTTGGGGTTCGCTCGAATGGTGCTGTTCCTCTGGGACAGTGAACGGGGCGTTGCAACGGTGGGGCAAATGCTCGGCATGCCTCCCGAAATCGAACACGCTGCGCGCCGTCTGACTATCCCGGTCCACCCCGACGGTGGCGTGGCAGCCGACCTGCTGATTCATGGGAAACCTGTACTGATCCCAAATGTGGACGACGTCGCTGACCGCATTTCCCCTGCAGTACTCCCGATGCTGCGACAGGTGGGCATCTTCTCGTTTGTTGCCGCGCCCCTCCGCAGTCAGCAACGGATCTTGGGATACTTGGGAGCCGACCGAGGAAGCGTCCCCTGCAGCAATGAGGACCTGGAGCTCTTGATGACGATTGCGAGTCACGTGGCGGTGGCGGTGGACAATGCACGAGCCTATACCGAACTGGCGACCCTCACCGAGCATCTCGAACGGCGTGTCCAGGAACGCACGCACGAACTACAAACGGTGAACGAACGACTGCAGGAACACGATCAGCGACGGTCAAAATTCGTGTCGGTCGCCTCGCACGAATTACGCACGCCAATGACCTCCATCAAGGGATTTGTGGAGAACATGCTTGACGGGCTGACGGGACAACTTTCCGAACGACAAGCGCACTATCTGCAACGGGTCAAACACAATGTGGATCGATTGACCAGGATCATCAATCAACTACTGGACTGGTCTCGACTCGATGTCGGCCGCGTCGACATCAAACCCGAACCGCTGGCGATCGATGCGTTTGTCCGCGATGTCGTCGAAAGCTTTCAGACACTCGCGGCCGAAAAGTCCATCACCTTGGAGGTCCTACCAGGTACGGATGCGCTCACGGTACGAGCCGACCGCGACAAGCTGGAGCAGGTGCTGTGGAATCTCGTCGGCAATGCCATCAAGTTCACACCCCAGTCAGGCCGCGTCACCGTGCAATGCGGAACCTATGACGAGCATTTTGCCCAGATCATCGTGGCGGATACGGGTTGCGGCATTGCGGCAGACGAGTTACCCCTCGTCTTCAACGAGTTCTCAAAAGTGGAATCGGCGATGCCCGCCTCGCAAGGGGCGCAACTTGGGCTGTTCATTACCAAGAGTCTGGTCACGCTGCACGGTGGACAGATGTGGGTGGACAGTCAACTAGGCGTCGGAACCCGATTCCATGTCACCCTTCCTCTCGAAACCACGCCGACTACGTAACTGTCGGCGCATTCCTACTGCTGAGCTGCGGAGCGTCATGCTTCGCTGTATCCGATTCGATAATGGCCGCATTGTTTTGAGCAGACATTGCCGACAGTCCGCACCAGCTCCATCTGCACGCCCTACCGAAAACCCACAGAATCAACACATTGCTTATGCGTGGCACCGACGCGCGCACCGCATGTGCGGCACAGGTATTGCGCCATGCGGTTTCATGGCGAATACGTTTCACAAGCCAGCGTGGCCCCATCGTGCACACCGCCATTCTCATTGTCGATGATGATCCGGATATCCGAGAATCTCTCGGAGACATGCTGCTTCACGAAGGCTACATCGTGGAGAGCGCGGCCTCCGGAGAAGAGGCGTTGCACCAGGCGAACCAGAAACGTTTCCAGGCCGCGATCTTAGACATTCAGCTGCCCGATCTGAACGGACTCTCCGTCCTCAAAGTGCTGACGGAATTAGATGCGTCTCTTCCCGTCATTGTGCTGACCGGGAACGTCACCGCGGAAAACACCATCGGGTCGCTCGCCAAAGGCGCATTCGCCTACCTCACCAAACCATACAACTCCCTGGAACTCAAAACCGTCCTTCGTCGAGCCGTCTCGATCAAAGGGCTTGCGGTTCGAGCCGAACATGTCGAGCAAGCCCTCCTTGCCAGCGAAGAACGATTTCGTACGCTGGTCGAATCGGCCACCGACGCCATTGTGCTCGCCGATCAAGAGGGCCGGATCATGTGGTGGAACGGCGCGGCAGAGCGCATGTTCGGATACAGCAAGCAGGAAGCGCTCGGTTCCCCTCTCACCCTGGTGATGCCGGAACGCTTTCGCTCCAGTCACCAGAACGGCATCACGAGGCTCGCACAGGGCGGATCGCCCGTGCTCATCGGCAAGACCATTGAGTTGGTGGGCATGACCAAAACCGGAGACGAGTTTCCGGTCGAGTTGTCCCTGGCTTCATGGACCACCCACGATGGTGTCTTTTTCAGCGGGATCATCCGCAACATTCGCAGACGCAAACAGGCCGAGGAGGCCGTCGTTCGACTCAGCCATCAGAACGCCTTGATTCTGGACAGCGCCGGCGATGGGATCTTTGGGTTGGATGTGCATGGATGTGCCACGTTCGTCAACGCCACCGCTGCACGCATGTTGGGGTGGAATGCTGCCGAGTTAATCGGTAACGCCCTCGCCCCGCTGGTGTGTGCGACGTCGGGCAATCCCTCCGCTGGCCCCCGGGATCCGTTTTGCCTCCAGGCCGCAGTCCGTGACGGCGCCGTACACCGCATGGAAAACGATACCTTTGCGAGAAAAGACGGCTCGCTGTTTCCGGTTCAATACGTCACCAGCCCCATCCGCGAACAGGAACACCTCGTCGGGGCGGTGGTGGTCTTTCAAGACATCACCATACGAAAGCAATTGGAGAACCTGCACCAGGCCCAACTTTCCATCAGTCATATCCTGGCGCAAGTCGGAACCCTTGAGGAAGCAATCCCGCAATTGCTTCGAGTGACTGGTGAGATGGGGCCCTGGGATATGGCACTCTTCTGGAAAAGAGGCGCAACCGGCGACACCCTCACCTGCCAGGGAACATGGAAGCGGACCTCATCACGGTGGGACGAATTCATCACCCTCTGCCGCAACAGTGCATTTCCTCCTGGCCTGGATTTTCCGGGACTGACCTGGAGCACCAAACTGCCGCTCTGGATTCCTGATGCCTTGAACGACTCGCGCTTCACGCGGGCCCCGACGGCCTCACGACTCGGCATCCGCGGAGCCTGCATCATTCCCATTCGCACCGGCACAACGATCCATGGGGTCATGGAATTGTTTTCCAGTTCGCCCCGCGCGGCAGACCATCAGTTGCTCCAAGTCCTGACCGATAACGGCATGAAGATCGGACAATTTATCGATCGGCAGCAGGCCGGAGCGGCCCTGCGGTCGACTCACCAGATGACACAGAATCTGCTGGCCAGTCTGCCTGGTGCCATTCTTCTTTGCGGACGCGACTTGCACATTCAGTATGCCAATACCTTGGCCCATCGCTATTTTTCCCGAACCGGCGAATCCCTGGTCGGCCACTCGCTTGCCGAATGCCTCACTCTGACCGATGCCACCACCCAGCACCTGGTACGGGAATGGGCGGCCCTGTCGACAGAATCGCTTCGTGAACCTCCTGAGCGTGAATGCGAAGTCGCCCAACGGCTGTATCGATACCGGGTTTTCCCGGTGGCACCTTCGGTGTCGGCTCCCTACCAGATCGGCATGGTGTTGTGGGATATCACCGAGGACAAACACCTGCAGGATCAACTGATTCAGTCCGAGAAACTGACAAGTCTGGGAACCATGGTATCCGGCATGGCCCATGAGATTAACAATCCCGCTCAGGCCATCCTCAGCATGGCTGAATTGATCCAGGAAGAAACCGACCCGAAGATGGTCAGGGAGTTTGCCGCCGATATCGTCGGCTATGCCCGCCACGTGTCCCACGTCGTTCGGGATTTTGCCGGATACGCCCGTTCGACAGGGATGGAGAGCGAAACCGACATCGATGTAGCAGAACGTCTCTTGGAAGCCGTCAAGATGGCTCGGCGAGGGCCTTATTTTGGCGACGTCGACATCGTGACCCGGTTTGGCACGCCCGCATTCCTGCGCGCCCACAAAGCGGAAATCGATCAGGTCTTCATCAACCTGATCAACAATGCGGTACAGGCCATGAACGGGATGGGCTGCTTGACGCTGGGAGCAACCCAGGATGACACATGGGTCGATGTGACCATTGCCGACACCGGTCCCGGCATTCCGGCTGCGGTGCGCCCGCGAATTTTTGATCCGTTTTTCACCACCAAGCCGGCGGGAAAAGGAACAGGGCTCGGTCTCAGCATCGTGCACAAGATCGTGACGCGACATGCAGGCACGATTGCGGTAGACAGCACCGAAGGGCAGGGCACGACGTTTCGCCTGCGTTTTCCCTCTCTGTCGCAATGACGAAAAGGACCCGCAAGCGGTCGAAGAAGCAGGTACGGGAGCGTTACGCGCGGGAACGAGAGGAATAGGCTCGCTTAAAGACCGATCGCAAACCAAAGTAGGCGAAGGAGTCTTTCAAATTGGAATAGAGCCGCTTGAACGCGCCCATATCGGGATTGGTCACATACTCCAGAGTCAGAACAATCCGCTCTTCTTGATGGCCGAGCGGCGTCACAGCGTGCCAGAGCTTGTCGCCGTTGAAGATCACCAGATCGCCGGGCGCCGTGGCCAATTCCATATGTACCGGCTGTTTCCCCGGCACATCTTTGAAAAGATCGCAGACTAGGCGGCATTGTTTCGACTGATCGAGCAATCCCAACAGAATCGTGTAGCGGGCGCCTTTATAGTAGGACGTATCGTAGTGGTACCCGATGTGGTCGCCTGCTTCGGTGTAATAGTACAAGGCGCAGGAATGCGGATCGTTGTCGGGGCAGAGGAGGAGATTGACCTTGGTCAACCGGTTGAGCATAGCCCGGAAGGCGTCAGAGCGATAGAGGACAATGAACTGCGGGGCCTGCTCCCTCACCGCATAATAGCTGACGCTGCCGCCCTTCTTATGTCCCGGAATGTAGTTGCGGTTCAATCCGGATTTAAGCGCCTGCGCCTGTGACGTCAGCTCGGCCTCGACAAACTCACGCGGCAAAAACTGAGGGATGTACAGAAACTCGTTCTGCTCCCAGTAGTCGTGTTCCAACCGGTCGAGATCCAGCGCCGAAATCGCCCGCTCTACCGCTTCGGTCACGCTGCTTGCACAGGCCTGTGTCATACGCCCCTCGCTGAGTCCGGATTCACGCTTCACCAGTCATCACTGTGTCTTGTTTGTTTCTTGGCCTACTGAAAAACCTTTTGTTCGCAGGATGGTCAAAAAGGCCATCCAGCAAGGCCGCAGCGAGCAGAGAATCGAGGCGTACCGTTGTGGTACGTTGAGGTTCTCTGCGATGCGAGAACGAAGCTGGTGGACTTTTTCACCATCCTGCTAGGGTCGGCTTAGCACCGGCGCCCTCACGATTTCTACATCGGCCGGGGCCTTGAAATCAAATAGCTCGTCTTTCAAGCCGCTGTTCGGCTTCAATTCGGAAAACTCAAACGTCGCCACATTGCCGCTGACCTCGTGGAGCGCGATGGTCTTGAGGAAATACGTCTTGGGCTGCACCTCGATGACAATTTTCTGAATCGCCCGCTCCGGTTCGGCACGTCCTTGCTTCGGCGTCAGTGATACCAGGAGAATGCCTCCCGCTCCCCGCTCCTTGTTCGGCATCGGCTCGATGTCGAATTCCTCATCCAACTTAGCCACCCCCTGCAGCAGTTGCAGCGGCGCCTGCGAAGCCGCCATATAGGTCAGCTTGCCGACCAACACCTGCTTATGCTCCGGCACATACATCTTCACATCGTCTTTATTGACGTAGATTTCTTCCGTGGCCGGTTCGATATAATCCCACCGCAACTTGCCGGGCTTCTTGATATAAAAGTGACCGGTCGAAATCACCGGCGTGGAAAATCCTTCGATACGGGTCTTCTGCGTGAACGAGGCCTGCAGGTCCTTGGTCTTTTCGTATCGCGACTGAATATTCTTCACCACGTCCTGCACTTCATGCAGCGCTTGGAGATCGACCGCCGGCTCATCCGGCTTGACCGATTGCGCCGCAGCCGGAATGGCGATCACCAACAACACTGCAACGAGTAGTAGTTCCCGCATCATGCCTCATCTCCACCGACAGACCCTCGACGCCCCAACACTTCCCTGCGTCCGTCACGACCGGCCGCGCCCACCACGCCTTCCGCCTCCATCTGTTCGATCATGCGTGCCGCCCTCGGATACCCCACGCGCAAGCGCCGCTGAATCAACGAGGCGGAGGC
Organism: Nitrospira sp.; assembly: GCA_016788885.1. Taxonomy (NCBI): domain Bacteria; kingdom Pseudomonadati; phylum Nitrospirota; class Nitrospiria; order Nitrospirales; family Nitrospiraceae; genus Nitrospira; species Nitrospira sp. The sequence goes on from JAEURX010000075.1 coordinate 161,815, forward strand.
TTGGCCCGTCGATAAGACCAAGTCCTTCGCCTGCTCATATACTTCGTCTTTCGCCTGCTCCTCTTCCGCCTCTTCGATTTTGAGCGATTGCAATTCGCGGCAATACGAAGGCAACGCCTGCTTCTTCACGAATTCAACCACGCGCCGCACATCGTCATCCGACACAAACGATCCGTGAATGCGCATCAACTTCCCGGTCCCCGAAGCAAGGTACAGCATGTCTCCGCGGCCAAGCAGCGCCTCCGCGCCGTTGGCATCGAGAATCGTGCGGGAATCGGTTTTGGATGACACCTGAAATGCGATCCGTGCCGGAAAGTTGGCCTTGATGAGACCGGTCAACACATCGACCGACGGCCGTTGGGTTGCGAGCACCAGGTGAATGCCTGAAGCGCGCGCCATTTGAGCGAGGCGGGCGATTTTGTCTTCCACATCTTTCGGGGCCACCATCATAAGATCGGCCAACTCATCGATCATGACCATGATGTATGGCAAGGGCTCAGGCGGGCTCGGCTTGACCGAATCAGTCGGGCCGTTATCCCCGGCCGGCTCTGCATCTTCCCCCTTGGACAGCCGCTCTTCCTCGGAGAGAAACGTCAGTTCCACCTGTTCGGCCTTGCCGGATTGCCAGACGTCGGACACCGCGCCCTGCACCTCGGAAATGCGCCGATTGTAGGCATCGATGCTGCGCACCCCGGCTTCAGCCAGCAGCTTGTACCGCCGTTCCATTTCCTGAACGACCCAGCCCAGCCCGCGCGCTGCAGACTTAGGGTCTGTAATCACGGGGCGCAGCAGGTGTGGGATGCCGTCGTAACTTTGAAACTCGAGCATCTTGGGATCGATGAGGAGCAGCTTCACTTCATCCGGTCTCGCGCTGAACAGAATGCTCAGCAACATCGTATTGAGGCCGACGCTCTTGCCGGCCCCGGTGGCACCAGCGACCAACAGATGCGGCATGGTCTTCAGATCGGCGCAGACCGCGCCGCCGAAAATGTCTTTCCCGAGCGCCAGACTCAATTTGGAACGTGAGCGTGAAAAGGCGTCACTGGTGACAACTTCCTTCATGGACACCATTTCCCGGTGGGGATTCGGCACTTCGATGCCCACGACGGATTTTCCTGGTAAGGGAGCCACGATGCGCAAACTGATGGCCTTGAGCGCCAGAGCCAGATCATCGGCCAGGTTCACAATGCGCGCGACTTTTGTGCCGGGCGCGGGCTCGAATTCATACATGGTGACGACCGGCCCAGGACGCACTTCCGTGACACGCCCGTCGATCGCAAAGCTTTTTAAGGCCTTGGTCAGAATTTCAGACTGCAACTTCAGTTCATCATCACTGAGACGGGCGATAGGACCGGAGGGGTCACTGAGTAATTCCTGCGGGTCAGGCAGGACATAGCCATCTGAAACGGACGGGCTCGTGGCCACCGCTGCAGCCGGTTCGTCATCGGGCGTGGCACGTTTTTCCACTTTCATCGGCGGCTGAATTTTGGGGGGGATCATGGGGACCGCGATCTGTTCAACCGCCTCGGCCACCACCTGCACCTCGCGGTCGAGCTCCGGCTCTTCCGTCTCACGTACCGGCCGCGATACCTTCAGTCGAGCCCGCTTGGGCTGAATGGTCGGCTCTTCCTGCTTTGCCGGCCATTCCGGCACGAGTCCGACCAGGCGTGCACGGACTGCGACCCACCAGTCAGGCACCCGCTGCAGCAAGGCTGTTAAAGATACAGGCACCGTAAACAGGAGAGCCACCATCAGCCCGGTGAGAACCACAATGTGCGCCCCGGTCGTGGCGAAGTACCCGCGTATACCATCGGCCAACACCTGGCCGATGATGCCACCGGCCAATCCGCGATTGACCCATCCGCTGGAAATGGTCGGGACAGCCGTGACTTCCAAATGCAAGAGCGCGCTCAAAAACACCATGGCGACCAGGCCGCTCCCGGCATTTCTGAGTCGCATGGTGAGCGGGATGGGGGTAAAACAGCGCGCGCCGAGGAGTCCGAGCAGAATTGGAAAGAGATAGGCGGCCCCACCGACCAGAAAAAAACATGCGGCCGCCGACAGCGCTCCGACCGACCCGATCATGTTTTTGGGCTGATTGCCGGCAGCTCCGGATGCCGCGATCGATTTGGCGTCGCCGGGAACAAACGACACCAGACTGAGCAGGATCAAGAGACCGACTGCGATCAGGAGAACCCCGATCACTTCGCGCTTCACATGAGAGGAACGGGAAGGGGCTGAGCGGGCGTCACCGCGCTTTGCC